>NZ_JAMZAP010000029.1:0-52158 GCF_024181785.1 Vibrio sp. Y42_MX_L11 | reverse complement strand
AGCCATTCCTAATGCCTATCGAAGACGTATTCTCAATCCAAGGTCGTGGTACAGTAGTAACTGGCCGTATCGAGCGTGGTATCCTAACTGTAGGTGACGAAGTTGCTATCGTAGGTATCAAAGACACTACTACTACTACATGTACTGGTGTTGAGATGTTCCGTAAGCTTCTAGATGAAGGCCGTGCAGGTGAGAACGTTGGTGCACTTCTACGTGGTACTAAGCGTGACGAAGTTGAACGTGGTCAAGTACTAGCGAAGCCTGGTTCAATCACTCCACACACTAAGTTCGAATCAGAAGTATACGTACTGTCTAAAGATGAAGGTGGTCGTCACACTCCATTCTTCAAAGGCTACCGTCCACAGTTCTACTTCCGTACAACTGACGTAACTGGTGACATCCAGCTACCAGAAGGCGTAGAAATGGTAATGCCAGGTGACAACGTACAGATGACTGTTGAGCTAATCGCGCCAATCGCAATGGACGAAGGTCTACGTTTCGCGATCCGTGAAGGTGGCCGTACAGTAGGTGCTGGTGTTGTTGCTAAGATCTTCGACTAATTCATAACGAATTAAACGAAATCTTGCACTCTTCTTCTTTATGAAGAAAGCGCATCGAGAAAGGGAAGCTTAGGCTTCCCTTTTTTATATCTAAATTATATTTGGTTATAAGTGTTCGTAGGAAATACGTTAATTTTTTAATTTAAAAACAGAATATTACCGGCTCTATTTTTCAACACCTTTAGTCGTAACACCTAACCCTCTGATCTTTGCCTACTGTCACCAAATCTATATAACAAAATATTCTGAACAGGCCTATCAATGCGACTGGTAACAAGAACTATTCTTGTTTATATTGGTTGCCACAGGTTAATTTAATAGGTTTTTGAGTATGTACGTTTGTCTTTGCCATGGGGTCTCCGACAAGAAAATTAGGAAGTTGGCGATAGATGAAGGCGTAACGGATATTAAAGGAATCAAAAAATGCACAGCATTGGGTAGCCAATGTGGTAAGTGCATCAGACAGGCCAAGGATATTTTAGCGGAAACCAGTTACACGGTATTCAAACAAGCTAGCTAATTACTGTGAGCATGCGGTAATTAAGTAATTATTTGCCTAGCGTTTTGACACCTTCTCATTTGCTTCTACATTTAAATGAAGCTAAAGAGGAGGTTTTTGTCATGAAAGGCGATCCAATCATCATCCAACATCTCAATAAAGTGCTCGGAAATGAGCTTATCGCTATTAATCAGTATTTTCTTCATGCTCGAATGTATAAGGACTGGGGGTTAAAGCACCTAGCAGATAAGGAATATCACGAATCTATCGATGAGATGAAACATGCCGATCATCTGATTGAGCGTATTTTGTTTCTTGAGGGCTTACCGAATCTACAAGATTTAGGCAAGTTGATGATAGGTGAAGATACTAAAGAAATGCTCGAGTGTGACTTAAAGCTTGAAATGGCCGCCATTCCAGATTTAAAAGATGCGATTGCCTATGCTGAAGACATTCGAGACTATGTGTCTCGCGATCTGTTTCAAGATATTCTTGAAGATGAAGAAGAGCATGTTGACTGGCTAGAGACGCAACTTGGCTTGATTGAAATGTCTGGCATTGAGAACTACCTCCAAGCGCAATACGTAGACGAAGAGTAATAGCGTCCAGGATTTTGCGTACTTCAATTGTAAGAAGAAAAGAGCACCTGACTCGAAAATCAGGTGCTTATCCCCGCTATCTGGTCTAATCTCTTTTATTATCGGCTTTTTAAGGATATTGCTCGCAATCTTGCCTATGAAGTTTGATTTCTATCCGATAGAATTTATCCCCCCTTACCTAAAAATAAAAAAGAGAAACGTCCATGTCTGAAGACAATCGCCAAGCAGCCACTCCAGAAGAAGAACATCGCCAAAAAGCATTGGATTACCATGCTTATCCAACTCCAGGGAAGATTGCTGTCGAATTGACAAAACCTGCGGAAACGGCGGGTGATCTTGCCCTTGCTTACAGCCCAGGTGTTGCAGAACCAGTGCGTGAAATCGCACAAAACCCTGATAACGTGTACAAGTACACAGCGAAAGGCAACATGGTTGCTGTTATTTCTAACGGTACCGCTATCCTGGGTCTAGGTAACCTAGGTCCACTTGCATCTAAGCCAGTGATGGAAGGTAAAGCGTTACTGTTTAAACGTTTTGCTGGCCTTGACTCGATTGATATTGAAGTTAAGCACCGCACGATCGATGAATTTGTTGATACTGTTGCAAGCATTGCAGACACCTTTGGTGGTATCAACCTTGAAGATATTAAAGCACCAGATTGTTTTGAGATTGAAAAGCGTCTAATTGAGCGTTGTGATGTACCAGTATTCCACGATGATCAGCACGGTACTGCGATTGTAACGGCGGCAGGCATGCTGAACGCGATCGAACTTCAAGGTAAGAAGCTTGAAGACTCAACGATCGTTTGTCTTGGCGCTGGCGCTGCAGCTGTTGCGTGTATGGAGCTGCTGATTAAATGTGGTGCAATGCGCGAAAAAATTTACATGCTGGATCGTAAAGGTGTGATCCACACTCGTCGTGATGATCTTAATGAATACAAGCAGCTATTCGCAAACAACACGGACAAACGCACATTAGAAGATGTAATTGAAGGCGCGGATCTGTTCCTAGGTGTATCTGGTCCAAACCTATTGCCAGCGGAAGCGTTGAAGCTGATGGCAGATAAGCCAATCGTATTCGCATGTTCGAATCCAGATCCTGAAATTAAGCCTGAACTTGCCCACGCTGTTCGTGATGATTTGATCATGGGTACTGGCCGTAGTGATTACCCGAACCAAGTAAACAACGTATTATGTTTCCCATTCATCTTCCGTGGTGCTCTTGATGTGCGCGCAAGTGAAATCAATGATGAAATGAAACTTGCAGCCGTTGAGGCGATTCGTGAGCTAGCAAAAGAGCCTGTACCTGAAACTGTATTGAAGGCCGCAGGCGTCGATAAGCTTGAGTTTGGTGCAGACTACATCATTCCAAAACCAATGGATTCACGTTTACTACCACGTGTTGCAAAAGCTGTGGCTCAGGCGGCAGTTGATTCAGGTGTTGCTCGTATCGAGATGCCTGAAAACTACATGGCAGAGTAATATATCTATTAGATGTGATGTACAAAAAATGGGACGCAATCGCGTCCCATTTTTTATATCATTCTTTTGGCTCGAGATAAGAATTGCTATCTGAAGCCTCCAGTCTCGCTTTTTACTCTTCGTCAAACGACTCAAATTCGATGCCCATTTCGGTCATCAGTGCTTTTACTTCTGTTGGAATATCATCTGGACGGTCTTTACGAAGGTCTTCATCTGTTGGAAGTGGCTGACCTGTATACGCGTGCAAAAATGCTTCGCATAGTAATTCGCTATTGGTTGCATGGCGTAAGTTATTGATCTGACGGCGAGTACGCTCATCAGTTAGCACTTTTAAAACTTTTAGCGGGATAGAGACGGTAATTTTTTTTACTTGTTCGCTTTTTTTGCCGTGCTCTGCATATGGGCTAATGTATTCGCCATTCCAGTCAGCCATTGCACACCTTCATTTATGTAATCGGTTAAAAATAATTTAGGTGCTGATTTTAGCTGCATTTACCGCCATAAGCAAAGACATATAGACGTCTAGAAGTGTTGACGTCTCATTTTTTGACGAGTAAAGTGAACAGAACAGCAAAGGAAGCGTGTTGATCACTTTATTTTACTCATTAGATATAGCGCATTCCTATTTAGAAGTCATTACCCGTGAAAGGATACACCCATGAGCTCTCGCAAACCTGCGACCATTGCAGTACGCACTGGTATTGAATCAGACAGCCAATATCACGCTGTCGTTCCACCTATTTATCTTTCCACTAACTATGGTTTCCCTGCCTTTGGTGAAGTACCTAAGTATGATTACACACGATCTGGAAATCCAAACCGCGGACTGTTGGAAAGTGCGTTATCTGAACTCGAGTCTGGAAAAGGAGCGGTTGTCACGAATTGCGGTACGTCGGCATTAAATTTATGGGTGTCCGCTTTTCTTGGCCCTGATGATCTCATTATTGCTCCTCACGATTGTTATGGCGGCACCTATCGTCTTTTTAATACCCGAGCCAACAAAGGCGATTTTAAGGTTCAGTTTGTCGATCAATCAGACGAGCAAGCTTTGGATGCAGCATTAGCACAAAAACCAAAACTCATTTTGCTAGAAACTCCGTCAAACCCTCTGGTTCGCGTAGTGGATATTGCAGCTACCTGTGAAAAAGCGAAACAAGTCGGCGCGTTAGTTGCGGTGGACAATACCTTTTTGACACCCGTGTACCAAAAACCTTTAGAACTAGGTGCGGATTTTGTTATCCACTCCACAACGAAGTACATCAACGGTCATTCAGACGTGATTGGTGGCGTGATCATCACCAAAACAGAAGCGCATGCAGAAGAGCTTGCATGGTGGGGAAATTGCATTGGTGCGACCGGCACACCTTTCGATAGTTATATGACGTTGCGAGGCATTCGTACACTTGGTGCTCGCATGCGAGTGCATGAAGAGAGTTCACAGCAGGTACTGGCTTATCTCCAGAAGCAAGCGTTAGTTAAAACCATTTATCATCCAAGCCTGCCGGAGCACCCAGGTCATGACATTGCTAAAAAGCAGCAAACGGGCTTTGGCTCTATGCTGAGCTTTGAGTTTGCCGGTTCGTTTGAGCAGTTAAAAGTGTTCGTTAAAGAGCTCCAACTGTTTTCATTGGCTGAGTCATTAGGTGGAGTAGAAAGCTTGATTTGTCATCCGGCATCCATGACGCATCGCGCTATGGGAGAGGAAGCACTTGCAGATGCGGGGGTGTCGCATCAACTATTGCGTTTGTCTGTCGGCTTGGAAGATGCACAAGATCTCATCACAGATTTAGAGCAAGCATTCGCTAAAGCTGCCCAACAATAGGAGACGATAATAATGACTTTACAACGTCAGCTGCATAAGTTTGGTGGCAGTAGCTTAGCAAACCCAGAATGCTATTTACGCGTTGTGGATATTCTTAAGGAGTATTCGACGGAAAATGATCTTGTGGTCGTCTCGGCGGCAGGAAAAACCACTAACCGCTTGATTGAGTTCCTAGAAGGGTTAGACAAAGATGGCCGAATCGCGCATGAAGCACTTCAAAGCCTAAGGCAGTTCCAAACGGAGCTAATAGAAAACTTGTTGGAAAATGAAGTACAAGAAGAGCTATTAGCGTTACTGCATGATGAGTTCAGTACCTTATCTGAGCTGACAGCACCACTCACTGGCGCGCAAAAAGCCGCGGTACTAGGACACGGAGAAGTTTGGTCTGCTCGCCTATTGGCCGCGTTATTATCTCAACGTTCTATCCCCGCTGTTGCACAAGATGCACGAGCGTTTTTACGTGCGGAAGCCGGGACTCAACCTGAAGTTGATCGCGCTCGTTCATATCCTTTGATAAAAGAAGTTCTCGCGCAACACAATCATAAACGTGTGGTAATTACTGGCTTTATGGCTCAGAACGAGGCGGGCGAAACCATTTTACTTGGTCGTAATGGCTCTGACTATTCTGCAACTGTCATTGGTGCTCTGGCTGAAGTGAGCACGGTCACCATTTGGAGTGACGTTGCCGGTGTCTATAGTGCCGATCCGCGTTTGGTGGCAGACGCGTGTCTGTTACCGTTACTTCGATTGGATGAAGCCAGCGAACTCGCCCGTTTAGCCGCCCCAGTCCTACACAGTCGTACACTTCAGCCTGTGGCGCAAAGTACTATGGATCTCAACCTCAAATGTAGCTATCTGCCGGAATCGGGCTCTACTCGTATTGAGCGTGTCTTGGCGTCTGGCCGTGGCGCTAAAATTATTACCTCGCTGGATGATGTTTTATTGGTGCAGCTGTCTTTCATGCATGGGCACGACTTCGAAAAAACACAGAATGATGTATTACAAGCGTTGCAGCGAGCGCAATTGGAGCCATTGGCATTTGAGGCACAGCCCGATCAACACACGTTGCGCTTGGCGTATACCGCAGAAATTGCCGGTGGCGCACTGAAACACTTACAAGAGCTTGCGGTTGAAGCGGAGATTAAGCTCAAAGAAGGCTACTCTCTCTTAGCGGCGGTAGGCGCTGGCGTTACGAAAAACGCCAACCATTGTTTTGGTTTTTATCAGAAGTTAAAACACTCTCCGGTTGAATTTATTTCTGAAACTGAGTCGGGGCTGAGTTTAGTCGCCGTTTTGCGTCGTACTGATACCGAAGTGTTGGTTCAAACGATTCATAGCCAGTTGTTCCAAGCGCAAAAGCGTGTGGCGGTGGCTTTATGTGGCAAGGGCAACATTGGTTCTAGTTGGTTAAATTTATTTGCAACTCAAAAAGGTGAGATCGAAAAACGTCATGGCATGAGCTTCGACCTTGTCGCGGTCGTGGATAGTCAAACCTACTGGTTCGATGAGCAAGGTATTGATGCAGCAAGTGTTGCTGAACGATTTGATGATGAAAGCCTAGCAAACGATGGGTCTTGGTTAACTCACTTAGGAGCGCTAAAAAATTACGATGAAGCCGTAGTGCTTGATGTGACAGCGAGTAAAGACTTAGCTCAGCGCTATGTAGAAATTGCGCAGCAGGGCATTCATTTGATTTCCGCTAACAAAGTGGCGGGTTCGGCAGATAGCCAGTATTACCATCAGGTTCAAGATGCATTCGCTAAAATTGGTCGTTATTGGCTGTACAACGCGACGGTTGGTGCGGGGTTACCGATAAACCATACCGTGCGAGATCTACGTGAAAGTGGGGATGAGATCGTTGCTCTATCGGGTATTTTCTCAGGGACGTTATCATGGTTATTCCAACAATTTGACGGCTCAGTACCATTTAATGATTTAGTTGACCTCGCTTGGCAGCAAGGTTTAACAGAGCCTGATCCTCGTTCTGATTTAGATGGTTCAGATGTGATGCGTAAGCTGGTTATCTTAGCTCGAGAGTCTGGTCTCGATATTGAGCCGGGCAGCGTTAAGGTTGAATCTCTGGTACCAGAAGAATTAAGAGAACTTAGCATCGATGACTTCTTCGATAACGGAGGGCTGTTGAGTGAAATACTGCAAGAGCGCCTGACAAAAGCACAGAGAAACGACCAAGTGCTTCGCTACGTTGCTCGTTTAGAAAAAAATGGTAAAGCGACGGTGGGAGTAGAAGCGTTATCTCGTGAACATGCGCTCGCCAACCTACTGCCGTGTGACAACATTTTTGCCATTGAAAGTAAGTGGTATAAAGATAATCCACTCGTTATTCGAGGGCCTGGCGCAGGAAGAGAAGTGACAGCCGGCGCGATTCAATCCGATCTCAACCGATTAGCTGGTTTATTCTAAAGTTGCGAGATACCTAAAACCCTGGAACCCGACCAGGGTTTTTATTTTTCCTTCAGTGCCATACTGAAGTATCGGCTTGTGATAAGTGGTGAAATAACGTTCAAGTAATAACTTGAACTATCCTCATTATTAACTTGAGAAAAATTCATAATTACAAGGTTGACATTAAATCGTATTCAATACATTCTGTAGACATATAGACGTCTAAACGTCGATTTAAGGAATTTGTTTTCGTGGCGGAGTGCCACAGGGAGAGTAAGATGGGATACACGCACGCAGGCCATATTGACGCCTTGAACCAGAATATTGCTGAGTTGTCAGACAACATCAATGTATCATTTGAGTTTTTTCCACCAAGCAGCGCGAAGATGGAAGAGACACTCTGGAATTCAGTGCACCGTCTTAAAACGCTCCAACCTAAATTTGTTTCTGTGACTTACGGCGCGAACTCTGGCGAGCGTGACAGAACGCACTCCATCATTAAAGAAATCAAAGCAACAACCGGATTGGTTGCTGCTCCTCACCTCACTTGTATTGATGCGACTCGCGAAGAGTTGATTAATATTGCCGATGATTACTGGAATAATGGCATTGAAAATATCGTTGCTCTGCGTGGTGATATTCCTCCTGGTGGCGGTGCGCCTGACATGTATGCCTCGGATCTGGTTGAGCTGCTGAAATCACGTCACGATTTTGATATCTCAGTAGCCGCATTTCCTGAGGTTCACCCTGAAGCTAAAAGTGCGCAGTCTGACTTATTGAACCTAAAACGTAAGGTAGATGCAGGTGCAAACCGTGCAATTACTCAGTTCTTTTTTGATGTTGAGTCTTACCTTCGTTTCCGCGATCGCTGTGTGGCGGCAGGAATTGATGTGGAAATTGTTCCTGGTATTTTGCCAGTGTCGAACTTTAAGCAAGCCTCTCGCTTTGCTGCGCAGAACAATGTGAAAGTACCAGGCTGGATGAGTAAACAGTTCGAAGGCTTGGATGATGATCCGGTGACTCGTCAGCTTGTGGGAGCAAGCCAAGCTATTGATATGGTGCGCGTACTTAGTCGTGAAGGCGTTAAGGATTTCCACTTCTACACCCTAAACCGTGCAGAGATGACTTACGCTTTATGTCATACGCTAGGCGTTCGTCCTCGCGCTGCAGTAGGTGCATAAATCGGGTTTCAAAAAGACAAAAGGCTTGCCGAGTGGCAAGCCTTTTTCGTTGTATCAAAGTAAAAGGAAATTAACCAATCACTTCAAGTTCTGTTAGGACTTCTTCAGCCCACGTGATCCACGTTTCACGTAACAGTAGGTTACGACGAAGCGTTAAACGCTCTAGGCGAGCTTGTTTGTCTAAAGTTGACGGCGTTGCGTAGTAAGCCGCTTCAATTTCTTTGTAGTGAGAAACCAGTTTGCGAGACTCTTCAACCAGTTCGGCGAGTTGATCACGGAAAGGTGTTGATGGTTGAACGGCACATGCCATCAATTTCGCTGAAAATTCATCACGAACAGTCGGGTGTGCAGTTGGTTGATCAAACCATTCTCCTAAAGCGCTGCGACCAGCATCTGTGATGGAGTAAACCTTACGGTCTGGTTTGCCTTCTTGGGGTTCTAATACGCAAGTAACCAGCTCTTTCTCGGCCATTTTATTGAGTTCACGGTACACTTGTTGGTGGCTTGCTTTCCAGAAGTAACCGATGCTAGCAGAGAATTCTTTAGTGATATCGTAACCGGTTGCGTCGCGAGTGCTAAGAACAGTTAAGATTACGTGTGGTAATGACATGTCTTCAATCCAAATGGTCAATAAACTTGTAAACAAGCTACTTATACTTTCAGCTGTGCTCTTTCTGGCACTTGAGTTTTTTAATGTATAAGTAGCACCAACAATGTTGGTCCTGTCACCTTAAAGCCGTTTATCACCTAGAGAGATGGGGAGTCCCATCATGGCTGGAGCAGGTATGATTGGATTTATGAGCTCTCAGCAGGCAAGTAGTATATAAATAATAAGCATGAAGTGGAATAGTAGGACAAAATTACCCTAAAAAACTAACATAATAATCAATAGTGTTAACTTGTGGTTTTTTATTCTTTTTGTGTGGTAATTTTTGGGCTTTTTATAGTTTATTAAACTGCCTTTTTGTTGCGCAATTATCCAGCGCCAAAAAAAAGCTGAGCACTTGCTCAGCTTTTTTATTACAAATGAAGCGATTAGCCTGTGTTGCGCATGCCAGCTGCAATACCAGCAATTGTCACCATTAGCGCTTCTTCTAGGTTTGCAGATGCTTCTTCGGTTTGGCGTGTACGGTATAGCAACTCGGCTTGTAGCATGTTCAATGGCTCAACGTAGATGTTGCGCAAGCGAATCGATTCGAGTCCCCAAGGGTCATGCTGCATCAAGTTTTCGTTGTTCTCTACATTCAGTACTGCTTTGATATCTTCTTGAAGCTGAGCGCGCAGCTTTTCACCGAGTGGACGGAGTGATTCATCCACCAATCGCTCATCGTAATAGCGAGAAATATCGATATTACACTTCGAGTACACCATTTCTAACATGCCAAGGCGAGTCGAGAAGAACGGCCATTCACGACACATCTCTTCGAGCAGCGCTTGGTGACCTTTATCGATCGAGTATTGAATCGCTTCACCCGCACCTAACCATGCTGGAAGTACCAAACGATTTTGGCTCCACGAGAAGATCCACGGGATTGCACGTAAGCTTTCCACTCCGCCCTTCGGATTACGTTTTGCAGGACGAGAGCCAAGTGGTAACTTACCGAGCTCGAGCTCTGGTGTCGCTTGACGGAAGTAAGGCACAAAATCAGGCTCGCCGCGAACTACGTTGCGATAAGACTCGCAGCTAACTTCTGATAGCACTTCCATTAAGTCGCGCCATTCTTGTTTTGGTTCTGGTGGTGGCAATAGGTTGGCTTCTAGGATCGCGCTCGCGTAAAGGTTAAAACTGTTTACGGCGACATCTGGAAGGCCCAGTTTAAAGCGGATCATCTCGCCTTGTTCTGTTACGCGCAAACCACCTTTCAAGCTTTTTGGTGGTTGAGACAGAAGTGCTGCGTGTGCTGGCGCGCCGCCGCGGCCTACTGTACCGCCACGACCGTGGAATAGAGTCAGTTCAACACCTTCTTCTTCCGCCACTTTTACTAACGATTCCATCGCATGGTACTGAGCCCAGCCTGCAGACATGACACCCGCATCTTTCGCTGAGTCAGAGTAACCAATCATGACCATTTGGTGGTTTTGGATAAAGCCACGGTATAGGTCGATACCCATCAGCTGTTTGATGACCGATTCTGCATTGTTCAAGTCGTCTAGCGTCTCGAATAATGGGCAAACATCCATACGATATGGGCAGCCAGCTTCTTGCAGAAGTAGGTGGACTGCTAACACATCCGATGCAGTGCGTGCCATAGAAATAACGTAGGCACCGAATGCTTCACGCGGTTGTGCTGCAATAATCTTACAGGTGTCCAAAACCTCTTTGACAGGTTCTGATGGTTCCCAATCACGAGGCAGAAGAGGACGTTTAGATGCGAGTTCGTTGGTTAGGAAAGCAATCTTATCTTGCTCGCTCCATTGTTCGTAATCACCAATGCCTAAGTAGCGGGTTAATTCAGACAATACGTCTGAATGACGCGTGCTCTCTTGGCGGATATCAAGGCGAACAAGATGAATACCAAATGCTTTTACGCGGCGCAATGTATCTAGTAGAGAGCCATTTGCGATCACACCCATGCCACATTCATTTAGCGACTGGTAACAGGCATACAGAGGTTCCCAAAGTTGCTCGACTTTTTGCAACGGAGCTTTAACGGCCAGTTTTTGACCATGGATTTTAGCATCGAGAATATCTTTGGTTTCGTTCAATAGTGAGCGAAGTTGTTTCAGGATCGCACGATATGGTTCGTGCTGATCTTCGCCAGCAAGTTCACGAACTTGATCGTTTGAAACCGTCATAGACAGTTCACTGATCAACTCGTTGATGTCATTGAGATAAAGATCTGCAGCTTTCCAACGAGACAGAAGCAATACTTCACGCGTCACGCTATGAGTGACGAACGGGTTACCGTCGCGGTCACCCCCCATCCAAGAAGAGAAGTGCACTGGGCGAGCATCAATTGGTAAACCTTCACCCAAGTAAGATTTCAAGCGATCGTGCATTTCACGTAAGAAGTCTGGCACCGCTTCCCATAGTGAGTTTTCAACGACCGCAAACCCCCATTTTGCTTCATCCAGCGGAGTAGGGCGCTGTTGTCGAATTACGTCTGAATGCCAGCTTTGCGCGATCAGTTGCTCTAAACGACGCTCAGTTTTCTTGCGCTCTTTAGAAGAAAGATCACTCAGTTCCAACTTTGATAAGCACTCGTTGATCTTGACCAACTTGTTGATCATCGTGCGACGCGTGATTTCCGTTGGGTGAGCCGTCAATACCAATTCAATATTCAGATCACGAACCGCTTGCGCAGTGTCCAGTTTGCTCACATTGTTTTGTACCAGTTTAGAAAACAGCGAGTTAATCGCGTCTGGTTCACAAATGTGCTCTTCACAATGGCGTGAAATCGTGTGGTATTGCTCAGCAATATTGGTGAGATTTAGAAATTGGTTAAACGCACGGGTAACGGGCGTTAGCTGCTCATCAGGTAAATGTTTGATTTCTTCGATCAAGCTGTCCCTGTCTGCTTGATTTCCTGCTTGAGCTGATTTGGATAATTTACGAATGGTTTCCACTTTCTCGAAGATTTCTTCGCCATGGGCATCGCGAATGGTGTTACCCAATAAGTGGCCTAACATGCGCACATTACTTTTGAGTGCGGCGTATTTCTCGTTCATTGTCGTCCTGCCTCGTAAAAAAACTACATCCATTGTCCTTGTTAAGACTCCAATCTAGCGAAAAGCACCAGTTATAGTCAAATAAAGCAGACTAAGTTTGCAATTATTCCGCTGTCTCCTGATTTAGAGCAAATTTACGGCAGCTGTAGAATAAGAAGTGAAAATTAATTACAAAATAACAAGTTAAAGAAGTGTTAAGGCTAGCGCTAAATTGTGAAGATAAAAAGATGCAGCTCAATCGAGCTGCACTGACTTTTGAGTTTATTCGCGTATTAACAGCAATACTTGACCATTGCCTTTGAAAGCACATCAATTGTGGGATCGATAAAATCAAATGAGAGAAACTCATCCGGTTGGTGCGCTTGGTCAATTGAACCCGGACCAAGAACTAAGGTTGGACAGAGCTGTTGTAAGAAGGGCGCCTCAGTACAGTAGTTCACGGTTTCTGAACTGGTTTGGCAGATCTCTTCAACACCACCGATAAATGGGTGGTCATGTTGGCATTCGTAACCCGGAATTGGTTCATGTAACGGAATTATCTCCAAGCGTCCAGGCCACTTT
The DNA here is from genome assembly GCF_024181785.1 of Vibrio sp. Y42_MX_L11. Lineage (NCBI taxonomy): Bacteria > Pseudomonadati > Pseudomonadota > Gammaproteobacteria > Vibrionales > Vibrionaceae > Vibrio > Vibrio sp. Y42_MX_L11. The sequence continues at coordinate 39,383 of NZ_JAMZAP010000029.1, read as the reverse complement.
GCTTCGACTTCTTTTAATGCTCCGCGCAGCATATTTTCTAGGCCATCCAGGCTGATCCCTGGTAGAGGGCGAACATCATAGTGCAGCTCACAGCAACCACAAATACGGTTAGCGCTGTCACCGCCGTGAATGTGTCCAAGGTTTAGGGTAGGGCTTGGAATGGCAAAACCCGGATGGTGGTATTCTTTCACCAATTTATCGCGCAGTTGCATCATGGCAAACATCACTTCATGCATGATCTCAATCGCGTTAACGCCTAAGGCAGGATCGGATGAATGGCCTGACTTACCCGTGACCCGAATTGCATTCGCCACATGACCTTTGTGGCCGCGAATAGGAACGAGGCTGGTAGGCTCACCAATAATGCAGTAATCCGGCTTAAAAGGGGCGTTTACGGTGAAATGTCGTGCACCCAACATTGTGGTCTCTTCGTCACAAGTGGCTAATACGTACAGCGGCTTGGTCTGCTTGCTCCAGTCGACTTTTTTGACGGCTTCGTAAATAAAGGCAAAAAAGCCTTTCATGTCTGCCGTGCCTAAACCGTAAAAGCGGTTGTCTTTTTCAGTCAGTTTATGTGGATCAAAATTCCATCGTCCTTGATCGAATGGCACGGTATCACTATGGCCCGCAAGTAAAAGGCCGCCTTCACCCTCACCCATACGTGCAATCATATTGTGCTTGCCTGGCTCGACCTCGATCACTTCAACGCTAAAACCCAGATCTTTAAACCAAGATGCGAGTTTTTCGATGACTTTTGCATTGCCCTGATCCCAGCTCGGATCCGTGGAGCTGATAGAAGAGGTGCTGATGAGTCCTTCATAGACCTCTAGAAAAGTTGGTAATTGCATGGATTCTTCAAATCTCCTGTTGACAGACAGACCACAAAAATGTAAAACACATATTAAATCATATTTAATGAATAAAAAATCAAAATAAAGCAAAAATTAAATATGAATAGTCATTTAAGCCTTTAAGTATATGGATGTCACACAATGCTAAAAACCACGATTATTGGAGCCAGCGGTTACACCGGCGCAGAGTTAGCGTTAATGGTTAATAAACACCCACAACTCACGCTATCAGGTTTATACGTCTCCGCCAACAGTGTTGATGCAGGAAAGAATATTGCGCAGCTGCACGGTAAGTTAGCAGGCATCATTGATATGCCGGTCTCGCCACTAACGGAACCACTGCAAATCGCTCAAGAATCGGATGTGGTGTTTTTAGCAACGGCTCATGAGGTGAGCCACGATCTAGCCCCAACTTTCTTGGAGGCAGGCTGTCAGGTATTCGATTTATCGGGGGCATTCCGCGTCCAAAGTGAAGGTTTTTACAACACCTTTTATGGCTTCGAGCATCAACATAATAACTGGCTAGATAAAGCTGCATACGGCTTAGCAGAGTGGAACCAGGAATCAATTAAAACTGCTCCCTTAGTTGCTGTAGCAGGTTGCTACCCGACTGCTTCGCAGTTAGCCATCAAACCTCTACTCGAAAATGCATTAGTGGATACCAATCAATGGCCTGTCATTAACGCGACTAGCGGTGTGTCCGGAGCTGGGCGTAAAGCTTCTATGGTGAACAGTTTCTGTGAAGTGAGCTTGCAACCTTATGGTGTATTTACTCATCGTCACCAACCAGAAATTGCTCAACACTTAGGTTGCGATGTGATTTTTACTCCGCACCTAGGCAACTTTAAACGCGGCATTCTTGCCACGATCACCATGAAGCTAGCATCAGGCGTTACAGAGCAACAAGTCGCTCAAGCATTTGAACAAGCTTATCTAGGAAAGCCAGCCGTGCGTTTAAAAGGCGATGGCATTCCACGTATTCAGGATGTCGAAAATACCCCTTTCTGCGATATCGGCTGGAAGGTACAAGGCGAACACATCATTGTGATTTCAGCCATCGACAACCTACTCAAAGGTGCATCAAGTCAAGCGATGCAATGTCTCAATATTCATTATGGTTACCCAGAACTGACAGCGTTGCTGTAGTCGTTGAAAGAGGGAAATGCGATGACGCAAACCAATCAAGCTCCTTTAGTCATTAAGCTAGGCGGTGCTGCTCTATCTTGCACTCAAACCTTAAGCCAACTGTTTGGTGCCATTGCGGCTTACCAAAAATCGGCACAGCGACAAATCGCCATCGTTCATGGCGGTGGCTACCTAGTTGATGAGTTGATGGCAAAGCTTCAGCTTGAAACCGTAAAGAAAAACGGTTTACGCGTAACGCCTTACGATCAAATTCCGGTGATTGCAGGCGCGCTTGCAGGCACAGCGAATAAGCTACTTCAAGGTCAAGCCATCGCAGATGGACTCAATGCAGTAGGTCTTAGCCTTGCGGATGGTGGTTTGTGTCTTGTTGAAGAACTTGACCCAGAGTTGGGCGCGGTAGGTAAAGCATCACCGGGTGATTCAACGCTATTACAAGCGGTATTAAACACAGGCGCACTGCCGATCATCAGTTCAATTGGCTTAACCACAGATGGCCAGATGATGAATGTGAATGCTGACCAAGCCGCAGTCGCGGTTGCGGGCGCATTAGATGCGGAGTTGGTCCTGCTATCAGACGTGAGTGGTGTATTAGATGGTAAAGGCCATTTGATCAAAACCCTGTCGGAACAACAAGCGAACATGTTGATCGATGGACATGTGATCACAGACGGCATGATCGTCAAAGTTAAAGCTGCTTTGGAGGCGGCCAATGATCTTGGTCGCCCTATCGAAGTCGCGACCTGGCGTTACCCAGAAAAATTAGTACAGCTATTCGCTGGTGAAAGTATTGGAACGCAATTTTTGCCTCAATAAGCATCAGCAAAAGAATTCAATATTAGGAAGTAGTAGTTGGCACTGACCGCCGAGCGCAGCGCCAGTTAAGTTTGGAGAAGAAAGATGAGCAAAGTGAACGTAAATAAAGTGGTAGTCGCATACTCAGGCGGTCTAGATACCTCAGTAATTATCCCGTGGCTAAAAGAGAACTACGATTGTGAAGTCGTTGCTTTCGTTGCCGATGTTGGTCAAGGCGCAGAAGAGCTAGAAGGTATTGAAGAGAAAGCAAAAGCTTCAGGTGCTTCTGAGTGTTACATCGCTGATCTGAAAGAAGAGATGGTGGCGGATTACATTTACCCAACGCTAAAAACCGGCGCGTACTACGAAGGTAAGTACCTGCTGGGTACATCAATGGCGCGTCCAATTATTGCTAAAGCACAGGTTGAAGTCGCACGTAAAGTGGGCGCGGACGCATTGTGTCACGGCTGTACAGGTAAAGGTAATGACCAAGTTCGTTTCGAAGGCGCATTCGCAGCACTAGCACCAGATCTACAAGTGATTGCCCCTTGGCGTGAATGGGACCTAGTGAGCCGTGAAGAATGTTTAGATTACCTAGCTGAGCGTAATATTCCTTGTTCTGCGTCTCTTACTAAGATCTACTCACGTGATGCAAATGCATGGCACATTTCCACTGAAGGTGGCGTCCTAGAAGATACGTGGAACGCACCAAACGAAGATTGCTGGGTATGGACTGTAGACCCAGAGCAAGCACCAAATGAAGCGGAATACGTCACGCTGAAAGTAGAAAAAGGTGAAGTGGTCGAAGTTGATGGTGAAGCGATGACACCATACAACGCGTTGGTTTACCTAAACGAAAAAGGTGCGAAGCACGGTGTTGGTCGTATTGATATCGTGGAAAACCGCCTAGTAGGAATGAAATCTCGTGGCTGCTACGAAACACCGGGAGGCACCATCATGATGGAAGCGCTGCGTGCCGTTGAACAGCTCGTGCTAGACAAATCATCATTCGAATTCCGTGAAGAGCTGGGTCTAAAAGCGTCTCACCTTGTGTACGATGGCCGTTGGTTTACGCCACTATGTAAGTCGATCCTTGCCGCTTCAGAAGAGCTAGCGCAAGACGTGAATGGCGAAGTGGTTGTTAAGCTCTACAAAGGCCAAGCCACGGTAACGCAAAAACGTTCTGACAACAGCTTGTACTCAGAAAAGTTCGCGACTTTTGGTGAAGATGAGGTTTACGACCAAAGCCATGCGGGTGGTTTCATCCGTCTTTACTCGCTATCAAGCCGTATCCGTGCATTGAACAGCCAGAAGAAATAATCTCTCCACATCTCGGATTGAGTAAAGACCTGCTATTGGATAGCAGGTCTTTTTTGTTGGCTTACGTCTATGAGCACAAAGATGCAAATACATTTCTTTTGAATATATATGTAAAAATATTGAATTTATACTTTATTTTTTGTCGAAATTGCCGTAACGTTGACCCATAAGAAAAAGTGAGCAAATGACCATCAAATTGGTTACTACTCATTCGAGAACGTTAGAGTAAGCAATAGTCATCAGGAGAAACGCAATGGCATTATGGGGCGGAAGATTTACCCAAGCGGCAGACACTAGATTTAAAGAGTTTAACGATTCGTTGCGTTTTGACTACCGATTGGCTGAGCAAGACATCGTAGGTTCAATCGCATGGTCTAAAGCTCTGCTTTCTGTAGATGTTCTATCGGCAGAAGAACAGCAAAAGCTGGAACTTGCTTTAAACGAGCTGAAGTTAGAAGTGATGGAAGATCCTCATCAAATTCTTCGCTCAGATGCAGAAGATATCCACTCTTGGGTTGAACAGCAGCTGATTAGTAAAGTGGGAGATTTAGGCAAAAAACTCCACACTGGGCGTTCTCGTAATGACCAAGTAGCGACAGACCTAAAACTTTGGTGTCGTCAGCAAGGCCAGCAACTGTTGATTGCTTTAGATCGTCTGCAAGCACAAATGGTTCATGTTGCTAAGCAGCACCAAGGCACAGTATTGCCTGGCTATACTCATCTTCAGCGCGCTCAACCTGTCACCTTTGCTCACTGGTGTTTGGCTTATGTTGAAATGTTCGAGCGTGACTACTCTCGTCTGAATGATGCCTTACAGCGCCTCGACACTTGTCCACTTGGTTCGGGTGCTTTAGCTGGCACGGCTTATCCGATTGATCGTGAACAATTAGCTCATAACCTTGGTTTCCACCGCGCTACGCGTAATTCACTCGATTCGGTTTCGGATCGTGATCATGTGATGGAACTGATGTCGGTGGCCTCGATTTCTATGTTGCACCTTTCTCGTCTTGCAGAAGATATGATCTTCTACAACTCAGGGGAGTCTAACTTTATTGAGTTAGCGGATACGGTGACGTCTGGTTCGTCATTGATGCCACAGAAGAAAAATCCGGATGCACTTGAGTTGATCCGTGGTAAGACAGGGCGTGTCTATGGCGCATTATCGAGCATGATGATGACAGTGAAAGCCCTACCATTGGCGTACAACAAAGACATGCAAGAAGATAAAGAAGGGTTGTTTGATGCGTTAGACACATGGAATGATTGCATGGAAATGGCAGCGCTGTGTTTTGATGGCATTAAAGTGAATGGTGAGCGTACGCTTGAAGCTGCGAAGCAAGGGTATGCGAACGCGACTGAGTTAGCTGATTACTTAGTGGCGAAAGGCATCCCATTCCGTGAGGCGCACCATATTGTGGGCGTAGCGGTGGTAGGGGCAATTGATAAAGGCTGTGCGCTGGAAGAATTGTCTCTGCAAGAGCTAAAAACCTTCTCTGAGGTGATTGAAGATGATGTGTATGACATTCTGACAATAGAGTCTTGTTTGGAAAAACGTTGTGCGCTGGGTGGCGTTTCGCCTCACCAAGTCGCTTATGCGGTAGAGCAAGCGGATAAACGTCTGAGCCAGCGTGACAGCTCGGCAGTGAAAGTGCGTCCTGCACGTTTGACGGACATTGAAACACTAGAGGGCATGGTGGCTTATTGGGCGAACCTCGGTGAGAATCTACCCCGCTCTCGTAATGAGCTCGTGAGAGATATTGGCTCCTTCGCGGTGGCTGAGCATCATGGTGAAGTGACAGGTTGCGCTTCTCTATATGTGTATGACTCAGGGTTGGCTGAAATACGCTCTCTTGGTATCGAAGCGGGCTGGCAAGGTCAAGGACAGGGCAGTGCAATCGTAAATCACTTGGTTGAGAAAGCACGTCAAATGGCGATAAAGAAGGTCTTTGTCCTCACTCGAACGCCAGAGTTCTTTATGAAGCAGAGCTTCTTACCAACATCGAAGTCGCTGTTGCCAGAAAAAGTCTTGAAAGATTGCGATCAGTGTCCACGTCAGCACGCGTGTGATGAAGTGGCGCTAGAGATCAATTTAATGGAGCAAGTGATCCAAAAATCGCATGTGGCATGAGCTGAAATTTCGGAGTGATTTTATTAGCATTCAATGACATAGTTATTTTCTGATTCACTTACATCAGTATTTGCTAAAAAAATCGAAAAAATTTGGAACCTTTGAGAGGAAGCTCGGTCTATTAAAGTACCACTGCTTTTTCTTAGAAGAATCTAAGAGAGCCCCAGAACTGATATTGGTTTTGGGGCTTTTTTCTATCTGCCACTTTACTCTTTTTTATCCGTCTCTTTTCGTCCTCGCCGACGTTGCCACGGCAAGATGACAAAACGCATCCATAAGTGCAAAAACAATAAAATATTGAAAGCGAAACCAGCAAAGATCAAAGCGATCGACTCGATGCTTTGTGGATCATCTTTGAACGCAAACCACCACACAATCCAGCACAGTACCGAAAGCACCGTTAACTGATCCAAGCATCGTTGGCAACGCCCAAGCTTTTTCCAAAACCAATGTTCCTCGCAACGGCGACAAGTCATAGTGTTTTCCAAGGCATCAGTGTTGCTTCAGATTATATACCCAACACAAAGAGAGAAAGCGTTTTTTGTCGCAGCTTAGAGCGCAGGAACACAACCAAAAATGGAAAGTTAGCTTTGTAGAGCTTATGTGGCACGTGATTGATGTATGGTGCGCTGTCAGTCTTTAATAGGAAAAATAATCATGTCGACAGAATTGAAATTTGCGCTGAGTATCGCTGGTGGCTTTTTTACGATCGGTGTAGTCGCGATCATCATGGTAAGTCGTTACGCAATGATGGCAGTGTAGTACTTATGTAATCGCCTCAAAGTAGTCAACAGAAAGCCTCGTTAATCACGAGGCTTTCTGTTTTGTTTGGTGTGTAAAGACTGGCTCGATTGAGCATGAAAGCGTTAGCAACCAGGCCCACAGTCAAGGCAATGTTTCACCATTTCTGGCCCTAAGTGTAGTTTTGCATTCAAATCACGTAGAGCGGTGCGGACACCCTCTTCGATCACTGGATGATAGAAGGGCATATCTAGCATCTCAGAAATCGTCATTCTATTTTGGTGTGCCCAAGCCAAAAGATGCGCGAGGTGTTCTGCGTTCGGCCCCATCATCTCTGCACCTAAAAAGCGTCCAGTACCTTGCTCGCCATAGACATGTAACATCCCTTTGTTTCGTAGCATGACACGCGAACGTCCTTGATTCTCAAACGAGACTTCGCCAGTAACAAAACAACCACAGCTTCCTAAGCGAGTTTCCAGTTGTTTGAAAGTTTCACCGACCATAGCTATTTGCGGATCGGAGAATACAGCTGAAATTGGCGAACGACGCAGACCTGCACGAATATCCGGAAAGCGACCAGCATTATCACCAGCAATGCGACCTTGGTCAGCGGCTTCGTGCAGCAGTGGAATTTGGTTACTTGCATCACCTGCGATGAAGATGCTCTCTACCGAAGTTTGCAATGTATAGTGATCTGCGGTTGGTACGCCGCGTTCATCGAGGGTAATATTGGTGTTCTCGATCGCTAGCTTATCTACGTTAGGACGTCGTCCAGTGGCTGCTAAAACGTAATCAACAATAAAGGTTTCTAATTCGCCATCGTGGTTGATGAATTGGATTTCGACCTTGTCTTCGCTGTCATTGTCTGATGAAGCAATGCGCTTCATGCTTTCTACTTTTACATCGGCATCAAGATAGAACTCTTCTTTAAAAGTTTTATCGGCATAAGCCATCACCTCTGGATCTGTCAGTGGACCAACTTGACCACCAAGACCAAAGAGCTTCACTTTCACCCCTAGGCGGTGCAATGCTTGACCGAGTTCAAGACCGATCACTCCAGGGCCAAATACCGCAACGGACTCAGGCAAATCATCCCAACCAAAGACATCATCATTAATTACGAGACGGTCACCCAACTCATTCCAAGCTGCTGGATAAGCAGGACGAGAGCCCGTCGCGATCACAATCCGTTTTGCGGTGACCTGAGTATGGTCATCTATGATAAGTGTATGATCATCGGCAAACTTCGCGTAACCTGACAACTTGTCGTCTGCGGGAATATCATCGACGCTTTCAAGCACAAAGCCAACAAAACGATCACGTTCGCGTTTTACACGATCCATGACTTCTTGTCCGTTAATGCGTATTTCACCTTGCGGATGGATCCCAAATCCAGGCGCTTTTTCGATTTGGTGGACACTTTCTGCGGCCGCAATCAACAGCTTAGAGGGCATGCAACCGACGCGAGCACAGGTTGTTCCGTAAGGGCCGCCTTCAATCATTACTACGCTATTAGTATGAGCTTTTGCTGCTCGATAAGCGCCAAGACCAGCAGTACCACCACCAATAATCGCTACGTCGACATTAACTTGTTTCATCGTGAACTCTCGCTTTTCGTTTTTAAGCCAAGCTAGCTACATTGAGCTTGGAGAGTGAATTGGGTCGTTGAATCTGTATAAGGAGTCACCTTATCGGTAGACGACTACTTATCTAGACTAGTAGAAGAAGTGAGTTAGGGTTGGCCTCCGAGCCAAAGGCACCGGAGACCGAGGGTGTAGGCTATGGACAGCTTAGCCTAGATACGCTTCTAGCTCTTCGCTACCGCCGATGTGCTTGCCACCGATAAAGACTTGTGGAACAGTCGTGCGACCAGATATAGCTCGTAGACTAACTGTCGTTGCGTCTTTACCCAGAATCACTTCTTCATATTGAAGACCGTGGTCAATCAGGTTTTGTTTCGCTTTCATACAGAAAGGGCAGCCTGGCTTAGTGAATACCGTGATGGACTCTTGCGTTTTGTAGTCTGGCGCAATGTAGTTCAGCATGGTGTCTGCGTCTGACACTTTGAATGGGTCGCCTGGTTCGTTTGGCTCAATGAACATTTTTTCCACTACGCCATCTTTTACTAGCATGCTGTAACGCCATGAACGTTTGCCAAAGCCGATGTCGTTTTTATCCACTAACATACCCATGCCATCGGTGAATTCACCATTACCGTCAGGAATGAAGGTAATGTTTTCTGCTTCTTGGTCTTGTTTCCATGCATTCATCACGAACGTATCATTGACTGAGACACAAATAATCTCATCCACTCCGTGCTCTTTAAATACAGGGAACAATTCGTTGTAACGAGGTAGATGGCTTGATGAACAGGTTGGAGTAAATGCACCCGGTAAGCTAAATACGATAACGGTCTTACCTTTAAATAGCTCATCAGTCGTTACATTCATCCAAGAGTCACCTTGACGAACTGGAAAAGTAGCTTGAGGGACTTGTTGACCTTCTTTAGATACAAACATAATGATTTCCTTTAACTATTTTAAATTATGCGTATAGAGCTTAGCGTTTTTCTTTGCTCTGTTTCGTTCTGTTGAGCCCATTATTGTAAAAATCCTTTGATAGCTCTAATCGTTTGGTGTTATGGTTTTGATAGGTATTAGCTATTGTTAAAAGAAGCGAATTGTGAGTTATGAATATTCGAGATTTTGAGTACTTAGTTGCACTTGCGGAACATAAGCACTTTCGCAAAGCGGCAGAAGCATGTTTTGTTAGCCAACCAACATTGAGTGGACAAATTCGTAAGCTAGAGGATGAACTCGGTACCACGCTTTTAGAGCGAAGCAGCCGTCGCGTTTTGTTTACCGATTCAGGGTTGCAGTTGGTGGAGCAAGCTAAGCGTATCTTAAGTGAAGTGAAAACTTTTAAAGATATGGCGAGTGGTCAGAGCGGAGCAATGACTGGGCCGATGCATATCGGTTTCATCCCGACGGTAGGTCCGTATCTACTACCCAAAATTCTGCCGCAGATAAAAGAAGCATTTCCTGAACTGGAGCTGTTCCTGCACGAAGCTCAAACACATCAGTTGGTGCGTCAATTAGAAGAAGGTAAATTGGACTGCTTGGTCTTGGCTTCGGTTGATGAAACGGCACCTTTTAAAGAAATCGAAGTGTATAACGAGCCGTTAAGCGTTGCGGTGCCATGTGATCATGAGTGGGCCTCTCTCGACCATGTTGATATGTTGGAGCTGAATGGTAAAACCGTTTTAGCGCTAGGAGACGGTCACTGTCTTCGTGATCAAGCGTTAGGTTTCTGTTTTGCTGCCGGAGCGAAAGACGATGAACGCTTTAAGGCAACCAGTTTGGAGACACTGCGGAATATGGTCGCTGCTGGTGCTGGGATTACGTTATTGCCTCAGCTTTCTATCCCCAATGAGAAGCAAAAAGATGGTGTGTGCTATGTACCAGCCGTTAACCCTACGCCTTCGCGCAATATAGTCCTTGTATATCGCCCGGGTTCACCACTGCGTGCAAGGTTTGAAGCTTTGGCGGCGAAGATTAAAGAAGTATTGGCTTCTTATCCTTCATTGAACGCCGCGGCGTAAAAGCCGACATAAAAAAGGGAGAGCGAATGCTCTCCCTTTTGCTTTAGTGATTTAGAACAGCTCTTCTGCGCCAGAGCCGGAAGAATAAATACTGTCTTCCAAACGGTCTCCAGCGTATTCGGTAGGCTCAGTGCCTTTTTCAAAGTATTCGAACATTGATGTGCTGTCTACTTTGTGCGTTAGCATGCCAGTGTTGCGATCAATACGAACACGAATGATGTTATCTGGAATATTTTTACCTTGCTCAGGTGTTTCTTCTAGTGCAACGCGCATAAAGTCAATCCAAGCGGGTTCTGCGGTTTTCGCACCCGATTCTGCACCAGAAATTTGGCCTTTGCCTAGGTTGCTATTAACCGTTGTGCGACCAAGGGCGCGTGAGTGATCATCAAAACCAACCCAAGCAATGGCAACAACACCAGGACCATAGCCGTTGTACCAAGCATCTTTGGAGTCATTCGTTGTACCCGTTTTACCACCGATATCACGACGCCCTAGTTTTTGTGCACGCCAGCCAGTACCGTTCCACCCCGTACCTTCACGCCAGTTACCACCACCCCAAATGTTGCTGTACATCATCTCACGCATCAAGAATGCGTTTTGCTCAGAGATAACTTGTGGAGCATATTGAGGTTCATCATTTTCCAGTGCGTTGTCTGTTGCCAAACCATCAATCGCGACGTCTTGTTCGCCAAACTCATCGGCATAGCGATTGTCTGGCTGAGCGCTCATTTGTGGGCAATCCTTATGACAAACGCTCTTTGGATTCGCTTTAAACAGCACTTCACCGAATGCATCTTCCACGCGTTCTACGTAGAACGGTTCGACGTAATAACCTCCGTTCGCAAATACAGAGTAGCCTTGTGCCACTTTCATTGGTGTTAAGCTACCAGCACCGAGCGCGATGGTCTCTGAACGTGGTACTTGGTTAATATCAAAACCAAAACGAGTAAGGTACTGACGAGTTTCATCAAGGCCTACTTCACGCAGCGTACGCACTGCCATCACGTTCTTTGACTGAGCTAAGCCGAGGCGAAGGCGAGTTGGACCGCCATAGGTTGGTGGTGAGTTTTTAGGTCGCCAAGCCGAACCAGAACCTGCGTCCCATTTGTTAATCGGCGCATCGTTGATCAGAGTGGCCAAGGTAAGTCCCTTGTCAATTGCGGCTGAGTAGATAAATGGTTTGATACTTGAGCCAACCTGACGCACTGACATAGTGGCACGGTTAAACTTACTATGAACAAAGTTAAAGCCACCTACTAACGACAATATCGCACCATTTTCCGGGTTCATCGCGACAAACGCGGTGTTCGCTGTTGGCACTTGGCTCAGTTTCCAGCTTTGTGTCGTGTTGTCATCTTCATTGGTTTCGCTCACTTCGCGAACCCAAACTTGTTGACCCGTCGCTAGCACATCATGCGCTGATTTTGGTGTTGAACCTTGGCGGTTTTCGGTGATGTATTTACGTGCCCAATGCATTCCAGTCCAAGGAATGGTCTGCTCTTCATGGTTTTTAACCCAAACTTGCGCAGTTTTATCATCGACTTTTGTCACGACGGCAGGGTAAAGGTCACCATAAGTTGGCTGCTTCTTAAGGTGCTTTTCTATTTGCTCGCTGTTCCAAGCGGTTTCACCTTCTTTCCAAAGCACTTTCTCCGCACCGCGGTAGCCGTGACGTTCATCGTATGACAGCAGATTATTTACCACGGATGTATTCGCGGCATCTTGCAGTTTAGAGTCCACCGTCATGTAGATATTCAAGCCAGAGGTATAGGCTTCTTCTTCACCGTACTCTTTCACGGCCCATGCACGAGCTAGTTCCGCCACATAAGGAGCGGAAAGTTCAATTTCAGCACTGTGGTAACGCGCCACGATAGGTTCGTTGCGTGCTTCGTCATACTGTTCTTGCGTGATGTATTTTTCATCAAGCATTCGCATTAACACGACGTTACGGCGTTTTGTCGCACGCTCAAGAGAGTAAATTGGGTTCATCGTTGATGGCGCTTTTGGCATCCCTGCGAGTGTCGCAAGTTCGCTTAACGTCAATTCATCAAGGCTCTTACCAAAGTAAACTTGAGCGGCCGCACCAAAACCATATGAGCGGTAACCAAGGAAGATTTTATTGACATAAAGTTCCATGATTTCTTGCTTACTCAGAAGCTGCTCAATGTGGATAGCAATGAAAATCTCTTTAATCTTACGCATGATCTTCTTCTCATTAGATAAGAAGAAGTTACGCGCTAGCTGTTGCGTAATGGTACTTGCGCCCTGCTTGGCTGAACCTGAGATCGCAACTACAACGGCTGCACGAGTGATGCCGATAGGATCGATACCTGGGTGTTCGTAAAAACGGCTATCTTCGGTGGCGATTAGCGCATGAATTAAGTCTTGAGGAATTTCATCATAAGTAACAGGAATACGACGCTTTTCACCGAACTGTGCGATCAGCTTCCCGTCTTGACTAAACACCTGCATAGGTGTTTGTAATTCAACGTCTTTTAGAGTTGCAACATCTGGCAATTCAGGCTTCACGTACTGATAGAAGCCAAATATTGTGGTGACTCCAAGAATTATGCAAATCAATGTTAAAAATAATAAACGCTTTATGAACTTCACCGGAGAATCCCTGATTGGTTGAGGCTGTGTAACGGCAAACCCTTGTACTCTTAGGTCAAAAATTTAGCACATAGAGATATTAACTCTTATTTGGGTGCTAATAACAACCTTTGCACGAAGAAATTTCGGAGCGAGAGTAAGAGATGGATAAGCTAATCGTTACCGGCATCGATATAGGCCATAACAGCCTCAAAGCCGTAGTACTTAAACCCACAGGCAACAATTACGCTCTGTTGGGTTACAAAGAAATATTACTAAAGGAAGGTATTGTCGCTGAAAATAACACTATAAATCATCAAGAAATTGTAAAGACCCTAAAGCTGATTAAAAAAGAACTGCCTTTTGGTGCTAAAAAGGTCGCAATTTCAGTGCCTGATAATTCGCTGATCAGTAAAAAATTGCAAATAGAACAAAACCTTGAAGATAGCGAAGTTGAGTTTGCTGTGATTCAGGCATTTTCTCATCAATCGCCATTCCCTGTCGAAGAGCTGAGTTTAGACTTCGTCCGTCTTCGTGCCGAAGATGGGTTGCGTGGGACTGATAACTATCAAGTGTTTGCGACAAGAAAAGATGTGGTCGATAGTCGCGTGGATGCATTACAAAAATCCGGACTAAAACCCGTTTTAGTGGACGTGCATTCACAAAGTCTTGGTCATATCTGGAAGCTCACCGCCGATCGCTTTCCTGACAAAAATAAGTACTGCTTACTCGATATTGGCACCTCATCGAGCTCCTTTACCATGTTTACCGAACAAGGTGAGCTGTTTCACAAAGAGTTTGCTTGCGGCACACGCGGAGCAAACAGCCCTGTTCAAGATGATTTGATGTCCGATGATGCTCAGGAGAAAACAGAGCTGTTTAATCGCCAAATCGTGGAACGGGTGAAACGTCAGATGCAGCTCTACACCTCAATTAATGGCTCGCAAAATATCAAAGGTATCTGGTTATCAGGGGAAGGAGCTTCGACACCAATGCTCGCGGAAGAGTTATCTCAGCAACTGTCACTAGAGTGTGAATTGCTAAACCCGCTAGGGCTATTTGAGATGAAGGTGTCCAAACGTAAACGTCGTGCCGCGGATTGGCAGCATTTCTCTACAGCCGCAGGACTCGCGATTCGTGGCATTCATTGGCTAGGAGGTGCGCGTGCTTTATCGCATTAATTTACTTCCTTGGCGAGAGAACCAAAGAGAAGAGCACCGACGTCGTTTCATTAGCTTGGTCGCGTTAGGCATGTTGGTCGCCATTGGTATTCAATGGGGTATTGGAAAGTTTTTTGAGTACCAACAAGATCAGCAGCAGGAGCGGCTTGATTACCTTACTCACTACATTGCTGAGCTCGACCAGCGTATTGAAGCAATGAAAATCGCCGAGCAAGAGCACAGCAAAATCCTCGAACGTTTAAAAGTGGTTGAAGGGTTACAAAACGGTAGAAACAAAACGACCGAGTTTATGAACTTGATGCCAGCCGTCATTCCTGAAGGTGTATATGTCGACAAGATCAAAATGAATGATCTGGAAATTGAGATCTCGGGGATCTCTGATAGCACTCCAAAACTTGCCACGATGCTGGACAACATGGAGCGTTCGGCCAAGTTGAATGATGTAGAAATGCACTCCATCGTTCACGGAAAAGCGCGTTTTGGAAAAGAGTTCCAAACGTTCAAAGTGTCTTTCATGTTCAAAGTGCCGGAGAAGAAAGCGGAGGCCCAGCATGGTTGATTGGCAGGATCTCGAAATAGATGAAATGGCAGAGTGGCCATTGTTGCCTCAGCTTGTGGTTATCGCGCTGCTGATTTTCCTAATTCAAGGTTTTGGCTATTGGTTTTACCTTAAGCCAAAAGAAGAGCAATTGAATAACTTGGTCCAGCAGGAGCAGACGCTCAAGGTAGCACTGAAGATCAAAGCGAACAAAGTAGCTGCATTGCCTCAGCTTCAATCTCAATTGGATGAACTCACCACGCGTTACGAGTTATTACTACAACAACTGCCCGCGCAAAAAGAGTTGGCTACGATGCTCGCTTCGGTGAATGAACTCGGTATCGACAATAAGTTGACCTTTACCCGTATCGACTGGGGTGAGAAGCAATCAGAGCATTTCCTCTATCGTCTTCCTTTAAACATTGAGTTAACGGGAGATTTTCATGACATCGGACATTTTTCTCAGGCGATAGCAACGCTACCTCGAATCATCACGTTTAAAGATGTGACTTGGCAGCGTGTCAGCCAAGAAAGTGAAACTCTGCACTTTAGGGTACGAGCCAATACCTATCAGTTTAAGCCAGAGGAGACGAACAATGACAAGTAAGCATTTGTTACTGGTACTGATGGGGTCTCTGCTACTTGGATGTCAGGCGAATGATGAGTCATTAACGGATTTTATTCGAGGGGTGGAGAGTCAGGCGCGTCGAGATGTCGAGAAACTTAAGCCTGCAGATAAGTATGTTGCCGTCACGTACGCACCTGAAGTACAGCGAGCGCCCTTTGAGTTACCAAAAGAAGCCACGATCGCCACTCAGCCCGTTGCAAGAAAAGATTGCTGGCAACCACCTTCAAGAAGGCGCACTGGCAAATTAGAAAAATTCCCATTAAGCCAATTACGTTTGAAAGGAGTTATGGGCATGGGTAATACGGTTTCTGGTCTCGTTCAGGCACCCAACGGCACCGTTTATAAAGTGAAGCCGGGGCAATACCTCGGACGCAACAATGGCAAAGTGACCCACGTCAGCCATTCCTATTTGTTAATTAATGAAACGTTGCCCGACGGCTTAGGGTGTTGGCAGAAGCGTAAAGTTAAGTTGGCTTTGAGATAGCCCCATTTATTTTTGATATTGAGTAATGAAAATGAGACAAGGATTAACACGTACACCAAGGATACTAACTGGGCTCTTCTCCTTATGGTTGTTTGTATTTTTAGCCCCTTTAGTGGCAGCAGAAGAAGTATCGTCTAATGCCTTAAAGAGTATCGATTTTCGCACTAATAAAGATAAAGACGCCGTTATTGTCGTTGAACTGGCGTCACCTGCCGCGATTGTCGATGTCAAACGCGTACAGGAAGGGTTAAGTATCGATTTGCTTAATACTTCGGTAAAAGACGAGCAACTGTATCTCCTAGACGTAAAAGATTTCTCGACTGTGGTTGAAAGCGTAGAGGTGTTTCGCGATACCTCAACTACGCGCTTGGTTGCGCACATTAATGAAGAATATACGCATGATTACCGTTTAACGGGGCGATTCTTGGAAATCAAAGTGGCTAAGATCAAACCCAATGAGAAAGCCCCGGATAAAAGCATTCTAGAAAAAGAAGGCAAGCTCATTTCGATTAACTTCCAAGATATTCCTGTACGTAATGTGTTACAGTTGATTGCTGACTACAACCAGTTCAACTTGGTTGTTTCAGACTCCGTAGAAGGTAACCTCACACTTCGTCTTGATGGTGTTCCGTGGCAGCAAGTGCTGGATATTATTTTGCAAGTTAAGGGGTTAGATAAGCGTGTGGATGGCAACGTGATTCTGGTTGCTCCAACAGATGAGCTTGATCTGCGCGAAAAACAGCAACTCGAAAAGCAGCAGCTAGAACAAACGATGGGAGAGCTTTCGTCTGAAATCATCAAGGTAAACTTCGCTAAAGCATCAGATATTGCAGAGATGATCAACGGAGAAGGGAACATCAGTATGTTGTCTGAGCGAGGCAGTATGACCATTGATGAGCGGACTAACTCGTTATTGATTCGTGAGCTACCTGAAAACATTGAAGTGATTCGAGAAATTATTGAATCTTTGGATATCCCGGTGAAGCAGGTTCAAATTGAAGCGCGTATTGTGACCATCAATGAAGGCAACATGGACGAGTTGGGAATTCGCTGGGGCTTTACCTCTATTAATGGCAATAACACGGTTGGTGGTTCTATCGAAAACAACCTTGCCACGATCGGTTTATATAACGGTGGTGGTGAAGGAGAAGACGGTGGTGACGGTGATGGAGTAGGTATCGATGACTTCCTAAACGTAAACTTAGCTGCAACCAGTCCAAACGCGACTAGCATTGCTTTTCAGGTTGCAAAATTAGGCTCAGACACCTTGTTAGACCTCGAGCTTTCTGCGCTGCAACAAGAGTCCAAAGCTGAGATTATCTCAAGCCCACGTTTGATCACTACCAATAAGAAGCCTGCCTATATTGAGCAGGGTACCGAGATACCTTATCTAGAGTCCTCATCAAGTGGTGCTACGACGGTAACGTTCAAAAAAGCAGTATTGAGTTTGAAGGTGACGCCACAAATTACACCGGATAACCGCCTTGTGTTGGATTTAAGCGTTACGCAAGATAGACCTGGACAAGTCGTGAAAACAGGCACTGGTGAAGCCGTTGCGATTGATACTCAGCGTATCGGGACGCAAGTGTTAGTAAATAACGGTGAAACCGTCGTTCTTGGTGGTATTTTCCAGCACAGCATTACTAACTCGGTGGACAAAGTGCCTTTGTTAGGCGATCTGCCACTATTAGGTGCGCTTTTCCGTCGAAGTTATGAAAATGTTGGCAAAAGTGAGCTGTTAATTTTCGTCACCCCTAAGGTGGTGATTCAGTAGTTCTACCTCGTGAAAAACTGATTAAATCAAAAATAAAGTTGCAATAGTGGCACCATGCTTGGATAATTTCGGGTCTTATCACGAATTATCTGTGAGGAACTGGTGCCACAAGCCTTGTAGAACAGCGATTTAGCTGTGTTTTCTTGTGGCGATCTTATTGAATCAATGTTGTAAATTACTGCTAAACATGGCTGAGAAACGTAATATTTTCCTTGTTGGCCCAATGGGCGCCGGCAAAAGTACAATTGGTAGACATCTAGCACAGCAACTGCATATGGAGTTTGTTGACTCCGATACAGTGATCGAAGAACGCACTGGTGCAGACATCTCTTGGGTTTTTGATGTAGAAGGTGAAGAAGGCTTCCGCAAGCGTGAAGAAGCGGTACTTGAAGACCTAACACAAGAGCAAGGCATCGTGCTTGCGACTGGCGGTGGCTCTGTTAAGAGCAAAGAAAACCGTAATCGTCTTTCGGCACGTGGTGTTGTTGTTTACTTAGAAACGACGATTGAAAAGCAACTTGCGCGCACAAACCGTGACAAGAAGCGTCCTCTACTTCAAACGGACAACCCTCGCGAAGTATTGGAGCAATTAGCTGAAGAACGTAATCCTCTGTATGAAGAAGTAGCGGATTACACTGTTCGCACTGACGATCAGAGTGCAAAAGTGGTAGCCAACCAGATCGTAAAAATGCTAGAAGAGAGATAAGTTTTTATCTTTTTTTTAATTGGAGCAAACCGATGGAACGGATTACGGTCAACCTAGCTGAGCGTAGCTACCCAATCTCTATTGGCGCCGGGTTATTTGAGGACCCGGCGTACCTCTCTCAAGTTCTCTCAAACAAAAATGCAAAACAAAAAGTTGTTGTGATCAGTAATGTCACAGTGGCGCCTTTGTATGCAGACAAAATTTTAAAGCAACTCGAGCAGCTCGGTTGTAGTGCATCCTTGTTAGAATTGCCTGACGGCGAACAGTACAAAAACTTGGATGTGTTTAACCAAGTGATGAACTTCCTCCTCGAGGGGAATTACGCTCGTGATGTTGTGATCATCGCGTTAGGTGGTGGCGTTATTGGCGACCTTGTGGGTTTTGCTTCTGCCTGTTACCAGCGTGGGGTCGACTTTATTCAAATACCAACGACATTACTATCTCAAGTGGACTCTTCGGTGGGTGGAAAAACCGCGGTTAACCATCCGTTGGGTAAGAACATGATAGGTGCGTTTTACCAACCTAAAGCCGTGATCATCGATACCAACTGTTTATCGACGTTGCCTGAGCGTGAATTCGCAGCAGGTATCGCAGAAGTCATTAAGTACGGCATCATTTACGATGCAGACTTTTTTGTATGGTTGGAAGAAAACCTTGAACGCTTGTACGCGTTGGATGAAGAAGCGCTAACTTATGCCATTGCACGTTGCTGTGAAATAAAAGCGGAAGTGGTGGCTCAGGATGAGAAAGAATCGGGCATCCGCGCTCTGCTCAACTTAGGTCACACCTTTGGTCATGCGATTGAAGCTGAGCTTGGCTACGGCAATTGGCTGCATGGTGAAGCGGTTTCTGCTGGCACGGTTATGGCGGCCAAAACTTCGCATCTGCGCGGTCTTATCTCAGCAGAGCAATTTGAGCGTATTGTTGCGATTTTACGTCGTGCCAAACTGCCTGTTCATACTCCAGACAGTATGAGCTTCGATGACTTCCTCAAACATATGATGCGAGATAAAAAAGTCCTCTCTGGTCAATTAAGATTAGTTCTACCTACAGGCATTGGTAGTGCCGAGGTCATTGCTGATACGACACAAGACGTACTCAAACAGGCGATAGACTTCGGTCGCGATATTTAACCTTGTAATGGCGCCTTTGGGCGTCATTCTTGTAGTGTATTAAGGTTATTAGATGAGTGTTGCTCACGTTCTGGAATTAGATTCTCAAATCGAGTTGCTTGATAGGTTAGGATTGCTGACTAATTTTGGTTCCAACTTCATTGCGATTAATGGTCATGATGGTTATGGAAAATCTTGGTTAGCGCAGCGATACCTTGAAGTGGGTGCCAGTAACAAGAATCAATGTTTGTTACTTTGTCATTCTAATCAAGATGATGTGCAGCGCCGCATCCTTATTTTGAGTCAACTGGTTTCGGACGCATTGTTTAATCAGCAAGAGCCTTTACTTGATAGCCTCGAAAGACTATTAGGTGATGAGCCTTGTGATATCGCGATTGTGGTTGATGATGCGCATTTATTAAGTGAGACGCTCGTTTCTGAGCTTTGGATGCTGGTTTTAGAGGCGCATCATAAGCCGAATTGGACCATCAATGTCTTATTATTTACGCAGTCTGGGCGCTTAGAAGGATTGCTGTCACGTCTCAGTTACGGACAAGAGATAAAGCCTGTTGAGCTTGATATTGATATGTTGTCCGAAGTGGAAGCCCGTCGTTTCTTTGAATCACTTGTTGCGCGCTATGTTGATGATGAGGCGGAGAAGCGGGTTCGAGATGCATTTAAAAAAGTTGACCCAGTACCGGGTGACATCATGGCGTTAGGAGAGATGAAAGTGGAAAAAAGGATCATTATCCGCTCGATTGTCGGTTCACCGCTGAATATTGCGTTAGTGGTATTAGCATTACTGTTGCTTGCTGCTGGTGGCTATTGGTGGATGTATAATCAACCAAGCCCTGATGATAAAGCGCAGCAAATTGCTGGTAGTTTAGAGCAAACGGCTATTCCAACTTTTGAAGATTCAGGAATCAGTGCTGCGCAGTCTTCACTACAATCTGTGACTGATGACACTAGCAGTGGTCTTGATGGCTCTGGCGCGATTGATGATTCTGATTCATTACCGCCAGCAGTAACGGAAGAAGTGGCGAGCGTTGGCAGTGATGACAATCAACAGAGAGTGGTGATTGAGTCGAATGTGGTCGATGCATTGCTTGAAGGTAAAGCTGATTCAGCAGACACAAAAGCGATTGATGATATCGTAGGTACTGATAAAGCAGAAACTGCTGATGAAACTGACTCTCCTTTGATTAAAGTCGTAAAACCAAATCAAGGTATGACGCAAACTTCTGCTCAGTCAGGAGAAGACGGTGCGAAGCAGTCTGTGGTTAAGTTTTCATTTGCTCGCGAAGAATTAAAAGCACTATCACCAAGAGCTTATACACTGCAGCTTGCTGCTATGACGTCAATGGACGATGTACAAGCCTTCCTCGATGAGCATCAGCTGAATAATCAAGTACGAATTTATCCTACCGTTCGCAATGACACCGAGTGGTATATCATCACATACCAAGATTATCCGACAATTCAAATGGCTCGCGATGCCGTTGCAAGCTTGCCTGATTCGGTTAAGTCGGTGAGTCCTTGGGCAAAATCACTCCGTCAGGTTCATCGCGAAATTGATCGCGTGAAATAAACCTGAGCTTCGCTGAAAAATATGTTACATTCCGCAGCCTTAATTTTTGGTCGATAGATAGAGCAGTAGATGAAAAAGCAACGAGCCTTTCTTAAATGGGCAGGAGGAAAATACGGACTGGTTGAAGACATCCAACGTCATTTACCGCCGGCTCGAAAGCTAGTTGAACCTTTTGTTGGCGCGGGCTCAGTTTTTCTGAATACCGACTATGACCATTACCTACTGGCAGATATCAATCCAGATCTGATCAATCTGTACAACCTACTGAAAGAACGCCCTGAAGAGTACATCTCTGAAGCGAAGCGTTGGTTTGTTGCCGAGAATAACCGTAAAGAAGCCTACTTACACATTCGCGCTGAGTTTAATAAAACCGATGACGTGATGTACCGCTCTTTAGCGTTTTTGTACATGAACCGCTTTGGTTTTAATGGTCTATGCCGTTACAACAAAAAAGGCGGTTTTAACGTTCCGTTCGGTTCATATAAAAAGCCTTACTTCCCAGAGGCGGAATTGGAGTTTTTTGCCGAAAAAGCCAAGAAAGCCACGTTCGTTTGTGAAGGTTATCCAGAAACTTTTCGCCGAGCACGTAAGGGGAGTGTGGTGTATTGCGATCCTCCTTATGCACCGCTTTCAAACACGGCAAATTTCACCTCATACGCAGGTAATGGTTTCACGTTGGATGACCAGGCTGCATTAGCCGACATTGCTGAAAGAACGGCGACTGAGCGTGGTATTCCGGTTCTGATTTCTAACCACGACACTACGTTGACGCGTCGGTTGTATCACGGTGCAGATCTCAATGTAGTAAAAGTAAAGCGCACCATTAGCCGCAATGGCAGTGGTCGTAATAAAGTCGATGAGCTGCTTGCGCTTTTTCATGCCCCTGAGATGGATCAACCAAGCTCTTAGTTCTCACACTATTAAATCTAAATAGTGGATCTCCCCACTGGCTTCGGTAGAATTGCGCGCAGATTGTTTGCTCATTACTACTGAGGTCAGGTATGAAAGATTTTCTTATTGCTCCATCCATTTTATCGGCAGATTTTGCTCGTCTCGGTGAAGATGTCGAGAAAGTACTCGCAGCGGGTGCGGATGTGGTACATTTCGACGTTATGGATAACCACTATGTACCAAACCTGACTTTTGGTGCACCTGTGTGTAAAGCACTACGCGATTACGGCATCACAGCGCCAATCGATGTTCACCTAATGGTGAAACCGGTTGACCGCATTATTCCTGATTTCGCAAAAGCGGGTGCGTCGATGATTACATTCCATGTGGAAGCTTCTGATCATGTAGACCGAACACTCCAGTTAATTAAAGAGCACGGCTGTCAGGCTGGTGTGGTACTAAATCCAGCAACGCCACTTGCGAGCCTTGAGTTCATCATGGACAAAGTCGACATGATTCTACTGATGTCGGTTAACCCTGGCTTTGGTGGTCAATCATTCATTCCTCACACGCTAGATAAACTGCGTGCAGTTCGTAAGATGATCGATGAGTCTGGTCGCGATATCCGTTTAGAAATTGATGGCGGTGTGAAGGTTGACAACATTCGTGAAATCGCAGAAGCGGGCGCAGACATGTTTGTTGCAGGCTCGGCGATTTTCGGTCAGCCAGATTACAAACAAGTGATCGACCAAATGCGCACGGAACTGGCTGAAGTAAAATAAGTCCCGATATACGCGCGATAATGCCCTGATTTTAAAGGCTGTCACTTTATTGGCAGCCTTTGTTATTTCTAGCGTTGGATGAAATAAAATATCCCCTGCGTTGAGCAAATAATCACTTGCCTATTTTGCGCCCTTTCTGTACTATTCGTGCTCCTTAAACTCAGTCAATTATCTTTAGTTCCTTGCTTCCTCTGGACGACTGAGCCATTTGTGGAAGCTGAATAATCCGTAAGGAGCAACCAATGCGTCATTACGAAATCGTATTCATGGTGCACCCAGATCAAAGCGAGCAAGTTGCTGGCATGATCGAGCGTTACACTGGTTCAATCACTGAAGCTGGCGGTAAAATCCACCGTCTAGAAGACTGGGGCCGTCGTCAACTGGCTTACCCAATCAACAAGCTTCACAAAGCTCACTACGTTCTAATGAACGTTGAAGCTGACCAAGCTGTAATTGATGAGCTAGAAACTGCTTTCCGTTTCAACGATGCAGTTCTACGTAACATGATCATGCGTACTAAAGCAGCGATCACTGAGCAATCTATCATGCTTAAGCAAAAAGAAGAGCGTGCTCCACGTCGTGAAGAGCGTTCTGAAGCTAAGCCTGAAGCTAAGTCAGAAGCTGCTGAGTAAGTTTTCTTATGGCCAATCGAATGGAGCTGAGCGGCACCATTGCCAAACCGCCCATTCGTAGTAAAAGCCCTGGTGGCATTGAACACTGTCGGTTTTGGCTGGAGCATCGCTCTACTATTATCGAAGCTGACTTACCTCGACAAGTTTATTGTCGTATGCCGGTAGTCGTCAGCGGGCTTGGGTCACAAGCACTAACTCAGAATTTAGTTCAAGGCAGTAACATTAAGGTAAGTGGTTTTGTCACTTATCAAACCGGCCGAAATGGCGTGGGAAAATTAGTGTTACACGCCGACAACATTACTCAAATTTAAGATCAGGAGATAGCCCATGGCTCGTTTCTTCCGTCGTCGTAAATTCTGCCGTTTCACTGCAGAAGGCGTACAAGAGATTGATTACAAAGACGTAGCAACTCTTAAAAACTACATCACTGAAGCTGGTAAAATCGTACCTAGCCGTATCACTGGTACAAGCGCTAAGTACCAGCGTCAACTAGCACGTGCTATCAAGCGTTCACGCTACCTAGCTCTACTACCGTACACTGACAAGCATCAGTAATCGGTTCATTTTATTAAGAAAGAGGATTAAGCAATGCAAGTTATTCTACTTGATAAAATTGGTAACCTAGGTGGTCTTGGCGATACTGCAAACGTTAAATCTGGCTATGCTCGTAACTTCCTTATCCCACAAGGTAAAGCAGTTATGGCAACTAAAGCTAACGTTGAAATGTTTGAAGCTCGTCGTGCTGAACTAGAAGCTAAAGTTGCTGAGCAACTAGCTGCTGCAGAAGCTCGCGCAGAGAAAGTTAACGCTCTAGAAGCGGTAGTTATCGCTTCTAAAGCTGGTGACGAAGGCAAACTATTCGGTTCTATCGGTACTCGTGACATCGCTGACGCTATCACAGCTGCAGGCGTTGAAGTTGCTAAGAGCGAAGTTCGCCTTCCTGAAGGTGCTCTACGTACAACTGGTGAGTTCGAGATCAGCGTTCAACTTCACTCTGAAGTTTTCGCAACTGTGAACCTACAAGTTGTTGCTGCTGAGTAATTCAGTATCAAGACGAAATACTAAAAAGCACCTCCTCGGAGGTGCTTTTTTTATTTCTAAAACTGAGAGAAAAAGGGTTAAAAAGCGAAAAGTAAATTAACGGAAAATACGCTGTCCGCTTTGCTTAAGCCTTCAGGCACTTTATCGTGATACTGACGAGAGTGTGCCAGTTTCAGTGCAATATCTTCAGTAATATCATTGGTCACGCTGAGTTCACTATCGGCCCGAGTGTTACTTTTACCTGTTACCAACGTAATATCAGCCGCGAAACTCAAATTATCTAGTGCGTGCCAAGTCGTATTGATATTCCCTCGAAAAATGCCTTCTCGAACGATATCGGGAAAGACAATGTCGTCATCATCTATCTCATCTAAATTTGGTTCTTGATAACGAAAACCAGGACCGACTTCTACCTCTAAAATGAAGTTTTCAGTGTAGGAAAACTGGTAACCCAAACCGCCTGATAGGGTGTAGTCTTTAAAATAGGCACTGTAACGAGAATCCACCCCTTTAAAGCTGCCATACAAATACGTTTTAGGGCCTAACTTGTAGTCACTCTGTAGGGCGTAGGTGGATGAGCGTTTGTCTTCTTCACCGTCTTTGTACAAGTTGTAGTACTTCCATTCACCATTAGAACGGTGTCGACCTGACGTATATTCAGCACTCAAACGAGCATTCAGGGAACGAGAGTCCGTGTTACCTGTGTGAGCTTGATAGCCGAACTCCACCTCAGTTTTTAATGGGTCGGGCACATCAATATTTTGCTCTGGCTGTACTGATTCGTCAGCATACGATGCACTAGCGCATAGTAAGCTAAAGCTAAGTAACCAGTATCGGGACACATCAACCTCGAACGTAATTAAAAAGGAGGGGCATGATACTGATACAGATATTTTGTTGGGTCAATGGTAGGTTAATTTTTATTAGAGCTGGGCGGAAGAACCAGGCTATTACTTGTGCGGTTCGCATGTGGATTTCTTAACAAGTAATTGTCGCTTCGGGGAAGCATCTCAGTTAGGTTAAGGTTATAATCGTGGGTCAATAGTAGTTATCGAGCAAAGTCATGGCGGAAAACAGAAATCGCAAACCTTCAGACAGTCAGGTCGACGCAATCAAAGTGCCACCTCACTCACTAGAAGCCGAGCAATCAGTAATTGGTGGTCTCTTACTGGACAATGAACGTTGGGACACCGTTGCCGAACGTGTTGTAAGCAGTGATTTCTATAGTCGTCCGCATCGCCTAATTTTTGAAGGTGTAAAAACCATTCTTGAAGCGGGCAAGCCTCTCGATCTTATTACTTTATCGGAATACCTGGAGCGTCACGAGCAATTAGAAGATGTGGGCGGTTTTGCTTACCTTGCAGATTTGGCGAAAAACACGCCAAGCGCCGCTAACATTAATGCGTACGCTGATATTGTTGCCGAACGTGCGATTGTCCGTGGTTTGATCGGTGTCGCGAATGAGATTGCGGATGCGGGTTACGATCCTCAAGGTCGAAGTTCGGAAGATCTGATTGATATGGCGGAGAGTAAAGTTTTCGCCATCGCTGAGTCACGAACCAGTGAAAACGAAGGGCCACAAAATGTTGATAACATCCTCGAAAAGACGTTAGAACGTATCGAGTTGTTATATAAAACGCCGCAAGATGGTGTAACGGGTGTCGACACAGGTTTCACTGACCTCAATAAGAAAACCGCAGGTTTGCAAGGTTCTGATTTGGTGATTGTCGCGGCGCGTCCATCGATGGGTAAAACGACCTTTGCGATGAACTTGTGTGAAAATGCGGCCATGCAACAAGAGAAGCCTGTGCTTATTTTCTCGCTAGAGATGCCAGCCGAGCAGTTGATGATGCGTATGTTGGCCTCTTTGTCTCGCGTTGACCAAACCAAGATCCGTACGGGTCAGTTGGATGACGAAGACTGGGCGCGTATTTCTTCTACTATGGGTATCTTGATGCAGAAGAAAAACATGTACATTGATGACAGCTCCGGTCTAACTCCGACCGAAGTGCGTTCACGCGCTCGCCGTATCGCACGTGAACATGGCGGTCTGTCGATGATCATGGTCGACTACCTTCAGCTTATGCGCGTGCCTGCACTCTCTGATAACCGTACGCTGGAAATTGCGGAGATTTCACGCTCTCTGAAAGCGTTGGCAAAAGAGCTGAATGTGCCCGTCGTGGCGCTGTCTCAGCTTAACCGTTCCCTAGAGCAACGTTCAGATAAACGCCCAGTAAACTCGGACTTGCGTGAGTCGGGCTCTATCGAGCAGGATGCCGACTTGATCATGTTCATCTACCGTGACGAGGTGTATCACCCAGATAGCCCATACAAAGGTACGGCAGAAATCATCATTGGTAAGCAACGTAACGGCCCTATCGGCTCTGTACGTCTCACCTTCCAAGGTCAACACTCGCGCTTTGACAACTACGCGGGTCCTGCATTCGATATTGATGATGAGTAACCCCATGAGCTATATGAAAGCGGCCAAGGCGTGCATTGATTTGTCTGCGTTGCAGCACAACTTACAGCGCGTGAAAGCGCAAGCGCCCCAAAGTAAAGTGATGGCTGTAGTGAAGGCCAATGGCTATGGTCACGGATTACGTCACGTTGCAAAACATGCCAACCATGCGGATGCCTTTGGTGTTGCGCGCATTGAAGAAGCGTTGCAACTGCGCGCTTGTGGCGTGGTAAAGCCGATTCTATTGCTAGAAGGTTTTTACTCTCCAGGTGACTTACCTGTTCTTGTGACGAACAACATCCAAACCGTGGTGCATTGTGAAGAGCAGCTTATCGCTTTGGAGCAAGCCGACCTTGAAACTCCGGTTGTCGTGTGGCTTAAGATTGACAGTGGGATGCACCGTCTTGGCGTTCGCCCTGAGCAATATGATGAGTTTGTCACGCGGTTGAAAGAGTGTCCAAACGTAGCCAAGCCGTTACGTTACATGAGTCACTTTGGTTGTGCAGATGAGCTGGATAGCCATATCACTCCCCAACAGATTGAGCTGTTTAAGTCGTTGACCTCTGGTTGTCAGGGGGAGCGTTCACTTGCGGCATCTGCGGGGTTGTTGGCATGGCCTCAAAGCCATTTGGATTGGGTTCGTCCGGGTATCATCATGTATGGTGTATCGCCATTTGATGACAAGACCGCACAAGATCTGGGGTATCAACCCGTGATGACACTTAAATCCCATCTTATTGCGGTACGTGAAGTTAAGAAGGGCGAAAGTGTTGGCTACGGCGGTATGTGGACCAGTAAGCGAGATACAAAAGTCGGTGTCATCGCAGTAGGGTATGGCGACGGTTACCCAAGAAGTGCCCCGAACGGCACTCCGGTTTGGGTAAATGGTCGTAAAGTACCTATCGCAGGTCGAGTCTCTATGGATATGCTGACGGTCGATTTGGGACCAGATGCAACGGATAAAGTCAGCGACGAAGCGATTCTTTGGGGGAAAGAGCTCCCAGTAGAAGAAGTGGCGGGTCACATTGGTACCATTGCGTATGAACTCGTGACTAAGCTAACGCCTCGCGTCGAGATGGAGTACTCAAAATAAACAGCGAAAGGCTAACCTAAGGTTAGCCTTTGTTTTATCTACTCACCGTTAATCGTAGCAATAACGCGGCGGCCGCCGCCAAAGTCTCGGTGCTCACCCAAGTAAATGCCCTGCCATGTTCCTAAAGCTAATCGACCATTTTGGATTGGTATCGTCACACTACTGCCAAGTAGGGATGCTTTAATGTGTGCTGGCATGTCGTCATCACCTTCATAGGTGTGCTGATAATAAGGAGCACGCTCTGGCACAAACTTATTGAAGTGCGCTTCCATATCCATACGCACGGTTGGATCAGCATTCTCATTTAAGGTCAAACTGGCGGAGGTATGTTGAATAAATAGGTGTAATAAACCTACTGAAAGCTCGTTTATTTGTGGTAATTGTTGTTCAATTTCATCAGTTATTAGGTGAAAACCGCGGCTTCTCGCTTTTAATTGCAGTGTTTTTTGTGCCCACATACGTGTTCCTTTGGAAATTTATAAATTGGCGTCTATCCTATTCCAATTAGAGCCTGTCATTAGTAAGTGATATGATTCTTGTCATCGTAAATGAATTGTTCATTTTCAGGGCAGGGAACGTGACCTAACTCAATGTGAGTGTAAAATCTCTCAGTCATAATTGGCACCTGAAAAAAAATTACAAAGACTTGTTTTGTGGCAATTCGCCCAAACATCTAATTAATATTCTATTTGCTAAATCGGGGATTCCACAGTTTTCGCTAGACTGTAAGGAATGGAACCTACTGTAACATCGGGATAAAGACCATGTTGAAAAATATCAATCCAACGCAAACACAAGCTTGGAAAGCGCTAACTGCGCATTTCGAATCTGCACAAGATATGGATCTTAAAGAGTTATTTGCTCAAGACGCAGCGCGTTTCGACAAATACTCTGCACGTTTCGGCTCAGACATCCTAGTCGATTACTCAAAGAACCTCATCAATGAGGAAACTCTGAAGCACCTGTTCGCTCTTGCGAACGAGACTGAGCTGAAATCTGCAATTGAAGCGATGTTCAGTGGCGAAGCGATCAACCAAACAGAAGGTCGCGCTGTTCTTCACACTGCACTACGTAACCGCGCGAATACACCAGTAATGGTAGACGGCGAAGACGTAATGCCAGCAGTGAACGCGGTTCTAGAAAAAATGAAATCATTCACTGAACGCGTTATCGGCGGTGAGTGGAAAGGTTACACAGGTAAAGCAATTACAGATATCGTGAACATCGGTATCGGTGGTTCTGACCTTGGTCCTTACATGGTGACGGAAGCTCTAGCACCATACAAAAATCATCTAAACCTTCACTTCGTATCTAACGTTGATGGTACGCACATCGTTGAAACGTTGAAGAAAGTTAACCCAGAAACGACGCTATTCTTGATCGCGTCTAAGACGTTCACAACGCAAGAAACCATGACTAACGCGCACACTGCTCGTGATTGGTTCCTAGAGTCTGCGGGTGATCAAGCGCACGTGGCTAAGCATTTTGCTGCGCTTTCAACGAACGCGACAGCCGTGTCTGAGTTCGGTATTGATACCGCGAACATGTTCGAATTCTGGGACTGGGTTGGTGGCCGTTACTCACTATGGTCTGCAATCGGTCTATCAATCGCATTAGCGGTAGGTTACGACAACTTCGTTGAGCTGCTTGAAGGTGCTCACGAGATGGACAAGCACTTCGTATCAACGGACCTAGAAAGCAACATCCCTGTGATCCTTGCGCTTATCGGTATTTGGTACAACAACTTCCACGGTGCGGAATCAGAAGCTATCTTACCTTACGATCAGTACATGCACCGTTTCGCGGCGTACTTCCAACAAGGTAACATGGAATCAAACGGTAAATACGTTGACCGTGAAGGCAATGCTGTGACTTACCAAACGGGCCCTATTATTTGGGGTGAACCAGGTACCAACGGTCAGCACGCGTTCTACCAACTGATTCACCAAGGCACTAAGTTGATCCCATGTGACTTCATTGCACCTGCAATCAGCCACAACCCAGCTAGCGATCATCACCAAAAACTGATGTCCAACTTCTTTGCGCAAACTGAAGCACTAGCGTTTGGTAAGAGTGAAGAAACCGTGAAAGAAGAGTTGGTGAAAGCAGGTAAGAACGCTGAAGAAGTGGCCGCGATCGCGCCATTCAAAGTGTTTGAAGGTAACCGTCCAACAAACTCTATCCTAGTGAAGCAAATCACGCCTCGTACGCTAGGTAACTTGATCGCAATGTACGAACACAAAATTTTCGTACAAGGTGTTATCTGGAATATCTTCAGCTTTGACCAATGGGGTGTGGAGCTAGGTAAACAACTGGCTAACCAAATCCTACCTGAGCTTGCAGACGAGTCTCAAATCAGCTCGCATGACAGCTCAACAAATGGTCTAATCAACGCATTTAAAGCGTTCAAAGCTTAATGTTTGGTTTGAATAGATAAAGAAAAGGTCAGCAAATGCTGACCTTTTTTATTGTCTGAGGCAAAAACAAAATAGGTTGGCCAGTGCCAACCTATTTTTTCTCTTTTATTCGAAGCAAATTTCGATAAAGGCATTTCCCCATTGGGAAGAGAAAGGCATGATGATGATTGAGCCCTCACACTTGTGGCGAATCGTATGGCCTCGGCCAGAAACCACTACCGGTGTTGCCATATCAAAATCAAAACCACTTTCCGCCAGAATGCGTTTCGCACCACCAGTAACCATGTTGGTGATCTCACCCACCATATCGGTGACCTCTTCATTGAGTCCATTTGGACGCTCACCAAGCATGTTCTGCATGATTTCTAGAGCTAGCGCTTCATCAAAGGTAATCGACATTGAACCACGAGTTTGTGGACCTACCATGCCAATCAGACCAGAAACGTCACCTCGTGCGATCTCATCTTTTTTGATTCGCGGTTTTTGTGGCTTCAGCTCAAGAGAAGCCATGGTTTTTAGCACGTTCATTAAAGAAGCTAAAAACGGGTTTACAAATTCAGCGCGCATAACGTTCTTCTATACTTTTTCTTTCGTCTCGGAGGAACAGGCCTGGCATTCACCATGAGTTTCAATAACTTGGTTGGTCAGTTTGAATCCATGCTTCTCGGCGTTTTCGGCTAACAAGGATATCAGCGTCTCATCTTCGAGTTCAACGACATCACCACATTTATCGCAAATTAGTAATTGGAAAAAGTGCTGCTGAGTATTGAAAGAACAACAAGTAATAAAGCTATTTGTCGATTCCACTCGGTGGATGAAGCCTTGCTCTAGGAGAAAATCTAATGCTCGATAAACAGTGGGAGGCTTAGCCTGAGGCTCACTCTCTTTTAGTTGCTCCAATAGCTCATACGCACTTGAGGCGCGGCGATTAGAACAAATGAGTTCAAATACGCGTCGGCGTTGCGGAGTCAATCGTACTCCACGCTCTGCGCAGATACTTTCAATTTGTTCAATGATTGTTGGGTTCAAACCTTTCACCATAACTATCGGACGTGCTCTATGATAAATCATTTCTATACGAAGTTCGTTTAGAAATGCTTCATTTTACCCACTATCAGAACGAAAATCATGAATTAAAGCAAGTCGGTGGTGGTGTGAAGTCGGAATAGTCATCACAGAATGAATCAACGAGTGACGAATTCGTATTATTGCTGCATATTCCTAAGCATTTGGCTAGCCAGCCAACCAAATCATTCTCGCTGAAACTAGCACCTAGAGGTGCTTGGGTATACAATACCCGACTTATTTTTTGAGCGTACTGCTGCGCTCGACCTTGGCAACATAAAAACGGGTGTTTATATCATGACTCATTCTTGCAGGCTCTCCGTAGCACCAATGCTCGACTGGACCGATCGTCATTGTCGCTACTTCCATCGCTTAATGACCAAAGAAACCCTGCTGTACACTGAAATGGTGACGACAGGTGCGATCATTCATGGAAAAGGAGATTTCCTGGCTTACAACGAAGAAGAGCATCCGTTGGCCCTTCAGTTGGGTGGTTCAAACCCAGAAGACTTGGCAAAGTGCGCTAAACTGGCTCAAGAGCGTGGCTACGATGAGGTTAACCTCAATGTGGGTTGCCCGTCTGACCGTGTACAAAACGGTCGCTTTGGTGCTTGCCTAATGGCAGAACCACAGTTGGTTGCGGATTGTGTCGCTGCAATGAAGGACGTGGTTGATATTCCTGTGACAGTCAAGACTCGTATTGGTATTGATGATCAAGATTCTTACGAGTTCCTAACGGATTTTGTTTCTATTGTCTCAGAAAAGGGGGGCTGTGAGCAGTTCACTATCCACGCGCGTAAAGCTTGGTTAAGTGGTCTTAGTCCGAAAGAAAACCGTGAGATCCCACCATTGGATTACCCTCGAGCTTACCAATTGAAGCAAGATTTTTCTCACTTGACCATTGCTATTAACGGTGGTGTAAAGTCACTAGAAGAAGCCAAAGCACATCTTCAGCATCTTGATGGTGTGATGATTGGTCGTGAGGCTTACCAAAGCCCATATCTACTAGCATCGGTAGATCAAGAGTTATTTGGCTCTAATGCTCCAGTGAAGAAACGCAGCGAAATTGTTGAAGAGATGTATCCATACATTGAAGCGCAATTAGCGAAAGGTGCGTACCTTGGTCATATTACCCGCCACATGTTAGGTTTGTTCCAAAGCATGCCCGGTGCTCGTCAATGGCGTCGTCATATCAGTGAAAATGCGCACAAACCAGGTTCTGGTCTAGAAGTGCTGCAAGACGCGTTAGCGAAGATTCCAAAAGAATTGAATGTGTAAAATTCACCAGTGGTTGGCTAAAATTACCAACTAAAGAACAAGTAAGCCAGAGTGCAGAAATGCCTCTGGCTTTATTTTTGAATAAAAATCATTGTGTTATCGTTATCTTGGTAAGTTGGTATGGAA
The DNA here is from genome assembly GCF_024181785.1 of Vibrio sp. Y42_MX_L11. Taxonomy (NCBI): domain Bacteria; kingdom Pseudomonadati; phylum Pseudomonadota; class Gammaproteobacteria; order Vibrionales; family Vibrionaceae; genus Vibrio; species Vibrio sp. Y42_MX_L11. The sequence continues at coordinate 6,415 of NZ_JAMZAP010000029.1, read as the reverse complement.
ACTGCTCTGTTTATTAAAAACAAATGGAGAAGTGATTATGTTGGAGCTAATCTTTATTTTAGTCTTTGCGGCGACCCTATTGGTTACCGGTATCACAATGATGACCGTATTCGCAGCAACCGGTATTGCGTTAGTTGTGATGTTTTTACTGGGAATGGTCGGAGCGGTACTCAAACTATTGCCATGGTTAATCGTGATTGCATTGGGTGTTTGGTTCTTCAAGAATTACGTTGCCCAGCCCCGCTATAAATAACGAGTGACATGATTTAGTTGATAGGGAGACGTGAGAGTATGGTATATTTCCTCTCACGTCTTCAACGTGAACATCAGCTATCTCGGAGTACACACTACATGACAAATAAAGCGACCATCGCTTTAACAGCATTATCGTTGGCAGTATCTTTTCCTGTTTTTGCAGAATATTCTGTATCGACGAAAGTCGGCGCAGAGATCTGGGCTGCTGACACTAAAGTAAATGAAGTAAGACGAGATAGCAGCACAACAGGCGCATTTTACGCGGCGATTGAACATGATGTGAAATACGTTCCTAATGCGCGCCTTCGTTACTCAAGTGTTGATGCGGATTACATGGGGTTCGATAAGCTCGATTTCACCATGTACTACCAAGTTCTGGAGCATGATTTATTGCATTTTGATGCGGGTGTTACATTCAGTAATTTAAGTGACACTAAATACATTGATGCTGGCTCAAACAAGCGTATAGAAGAGTTTGATGAGCTGATTTGGGCTTGGTACGGTTACGCAGAGATTCAAGTTCCGGACACAAATTTTGATGTGATTGGTGAGATAAACTTTGGTGACAACAAAGGTATCAAAAGCACTGATTTCATGGCCGGTGTTCAATACCATGTACCGCTCGAAAAAGCTCAACTGGCTTTTCGTGGTGGTTACCGCGTGATTGATTTGGAGTCCGAGAAATTCATGTCGGATCTAGGGAAAGAGTTTATTTTTGCTAACGGCTTTTTTGTGAGTGCAGAATACGCATTCTAAATGCAGCCAGATTAGATACTCGATTTTTTTAAAACGTCGCTTTATAAGCGGCGTTTTTTTATATCACTTCATTATATCCAATCGAATTTTCTGCCTATTTTGCTGACTTAGACCATGCTTACCTAGGAGCAATGTGAAAGTTAAAGCAGGGATAGCGATGACAATAAACGAACTAAGACATCTATTCCGTGAAAACCAGCTTGTCGAAGCGATTATTGAACCTGCAATCCAAGAGGGTGGCTGGGTTGTGGAGTTCAGACATGCGCGCGGTGGTTTTGTTTTTCTGACGGACAGTCATGGTGAAGAATGTCTTTATGAAGATTTGGATGCAGCGTCAAAATCGGCAATGGCAGTAGGCTTTCAACAAGTCCGCATTGAAGATCGATGAGCAAAAAGTAAGCCGTTCTTACTTCCAAAAAGTTATAAAACATTCACTTCTATTCTTTCTTGTTATTAAGGAGAGTGGGTACTCTATCGTCACGCAATGAATAGGGATGTCGTGATAATGTCTTTTCAAAAGAATGAGTATTCTCACAAGAATGTGTCTGAAGATAATAATGGGCAAGGAGGAACTCCTCCAATCGCAAGCCCTCTGAATGACCAACAAATTAGCTCACTCCAACAAACTGTCTCTGAGTTGTCTTCACAGCAACTTGCTTGGGTCAGTGGGTATTTTTGGGGATTAGCTCAAAATCAACCAAATACAGCGGTAACGCCAATTGCACAAGCGACGGCAGCCGTATCAGCGAAGCCTGCAGGTAAGTTGAGTATTATTTTTGCTTCCCAAACTGGCAACGCTAAAGGCGTTGCTGAAGCTCTAGAACAGGAAGCAAAAGCAGAAGGAATTGCTGTCGAACTTTTTGATGCAAGTGATTACAAAGGTAAAAACTTAGCCAAAGAAACGCATGTCATTATTGTGGCATCGACGAACGGCGAAGGCGAAGCACCAGATAACGCTATAGAGCTACACGAGTTTTTGCAATCTAAGAAAGCTCCTAAGCTGTCAAACCTTCAATATGGCGTTATTGCTCTGGGTGACTCGAGCTACGAATTCTTCTGCCAAACCGGTAAAGACTTCGACGCTTACCTATCAAAGTTAGGTGCGACCCCATTTATCGATCGTCTTGATTGCGATGTGGATTATGAAGCACCAGCAGCTGAATGGCGTAAGAATGCGTTAGGTAAGGTAAAAGATACGCTTTCTTCTGGCACTGAAGCGGATGTGGTTCAACTTCCAGTGGGTCAGGCGGCGACTGCGCACTCTCCTTACAATAAACAAAACCCATACACAGCGACGTTACTGACCAGTCAAAAAATCACGGGGCGTGATTCTGGAAAGGATGTTCGTCATATAGAAATTGACTTGGAAGGTTCGGGGTTAACGTATCAGCCTGGTGATGCGCTAGGTGTGTGGTTTGAAAATAGCTCAGAACTTGCTAATGCCATTCTTGGTAAGGTCGGTTTGTCTGGGGTTGAAACCGTTGATGTTGATGGCGAAAGCTTGTCAATCCATAGTGCTCTCGTGAGTAAATATGAAATCACAACATCTAACCCACAGCTCATTACAAAGTTTGCCGAGTTATCCGGTAGCAAGAAGCTACAAAAGCTGGTTGACGATAAAGATAAACTTCGCGAGTACTCTGCAAATACTCAAATTGTTGATGTATTGGCAGAGAAGAAAACCAAGTTAACCGCAGATGAGTTGATTAGTTTGCTTCGTCGTCTTACTCCTCGCCTTTACTCTATTGCATCAAGCCAAGAAGAGGTCGATGAAGAAGTACACCTAACGGTTGCTTTGGTTGAGTACGAACAAAACGACGAAAAACGATATGGTGGTGCGTCTAGTTTCTTAGCACAGCGTCTCGAAGAGGGAGATGAAGTTAAAGTATTTGTTGAGCATAACAACAACTTCAAACTGCCGGAAGATGATAGCACCCCAATTATCATGGTGGGTCCGGGCACTGGGATCGCACCATTCCGTAGCTTTATTCAGGAACGTGAAAACCGTGATGCTGAAGGCAAAAACTGGTTGTTCTTTGGTGATCGCACGTTCACTCAAGACTTCTTGTACCAAGTGGAATGGCAAAAGTACCTCAAGTCAGGAGTACTAAGCCGATTGGATGTTGCTTTTAGTCGTGACCAAGTAGAAAAAGTTTACGTACAACATCGCATCTTAGAAAACGCAGCTCAAGTGTGGCAGTGGATCCAAGAAGGCGCTTATATCTATGTCTGCGGTGATGCCACTCGTATGGCAAAAGATGTGCACGACGCACTGGTTATCGTTGCTGAACAAGAAGGCAAGATGCCGCGTGACGATGCAGAACAATTTATTAATGACCTACGTAAAGCGAAACGTTATCAGAGGGATGTGTACTAATGACTTTTTCTACTGAAAATAACAAGCAGATTGTATTAGGCGAAGAGCTAGGGCCGCTATCTGATAACGAGCGCCTGAAGCGAGAAAGCAACCTATTACGTGGCACCATTGAGCAAGATTTACAGGACCGTATTACTGGTGGCTTTACTGCCGACAACTTCCAGTTAATTCGTTTCCACGGTATGTATCAGCAAGACGATCGTGATATCCGCAATGAACGTACAAAGCAAAAGCTAGAGCCATTGCATAACGTGATGCTTCGTGCTCGCATGCCTGGAGGCATCATCACGCCAACGCAATGGTTAGCGATCGACAAGTTCGCAACGGAGCACTCTTTATATGGAAGTATTCGTCTAACGACGCGCCAAACGTTCCAGTTTCATGGAGTATTGAAACCGAATATTAAGTTGATGCATCAAACGCTCAACAGTATTGGCATTGATTCGATTGCAACCGCGGGTGATGTAAACCGAAACGTGTTGTGTACCACTAACCCGGTCGAATCAGAACTTCATCAAGAAGCTTATGAATGGGCGAAGAAGATCAGTGAACACCTGCTTCCAAAAACACGTGCTTACGCTGAGATTTGGCTAGACGGTGAGAAAGTAGAAAGCACTGAAGAAGATGAACCTATTCTGGGTAAAAACTATTTACCGCGTAAGTTTAAAACCACAGTGGTTATCCCACCGCAAAATGACGTAGATGTACACGCTAACGATCTCAACTTCGTAGCGATTGCAGATAACGGCAAGCTGGTTGGTTTTAACGTCCTGGTCGGCGGCGGCTTAGCGATGACGCATGGCGATACGTCAACCTACCCACGCCGTGCGGACGATTTCGGTTTCATCCCACTAGAAAAAACACTTGATGTGGCGGCTGCGGTTGTCACAACTCAGCGCGACTGGGGTAACCGTTCAAACCGTAAGAACGCAAAAACCAAATACACATTGGATCGTGTAGGTAGCGATGTCTTTAAAGCGGAAGTCGAGAAACGTGCTGGTGTTAAGTTTGAGCAAAGTCGTCCATATGAGTTCACGGAACGTGGTGACCGTATTGGTTGGGTAGAAGGAATTGATGGTAAACATCACTTAGCACTTTTCATCGAAAATGGTCGTCTGCTGGACTTCCCAGGTAAACCACTTAAAACGGGTGTTGCTGAAATTGCCAAAATCCATAAAGGCGATTTCCGTATGACTGCCAACCAGAACTTAATTGTTGCGGGGGTACCTAAAAGCGAAAAAGCGAAGATCGAAAAGATCGCTCGTGAACATGGCTTGATGGATGACAATATCAGTGAGCAGCGCAAAAACTCAATGGCGTGTGTTTCCTTTCCAACGTGTCCGCTAGCGATGGCAGAGGCAGAGCGTTTCCTTCCTCAGTTTGTTACTGATGTGGAGGGGATTTTGGAAAAGCACAACCTACCAGAAAATGACAACATCATTTTGCGTGTAACTGGGTGTCCAAACGGTTGTGGTCGTGCCATGTTGGCTGAAATTGGTTTAGTTGGTAAAGCGCCAGGTCGTTACAACCTACATTTAGGTGGTAACCGTGCTGGTACTCGAGTACCAAAAATGTACAAAGAGAACATCACGGATAAGCAAATCTTAGAAGAGATTGATCTGCTGGTGGCTCGATGGTCGAAAGAGCGTGAAGAAGGCGAAGCCTTCGGCGATTTCACAATTCGTGCTGGTATTATCCAAGAAGTGCTCGTATCAAAGAGGGACTTTCATGCTTGATTCTGTAGCATCCAGGTTTGAGCTTACAGAGTTATTGACATTAACAAAGACGGAGCAAATCCTCCGTCTTGCTCAAATTAATGTCGAGCTCGAAAAGCTTTCGGCACAAGATAGAGTAAAGTGGGCTTTAGAAAATCTAGAGGGCGAGTTTGCGGTTTCTTCTAGTTTTGGTATTCAAGCCGCGGTTATGCTTCATTTAGTGACTCAAGTCAAAGCGGATATCCCCGTCATTCTAACCGATACAGGATACCTGTTTGCTGAAACCTATCAATTCATTGATGAGCTGACAGATGCTCTCAACCTAAACTTAAAAGTTTATCGAGCGAAAGAAAGTGCGAATTGGCAAGAGGCTCGATATGGAAAGTTATGGGAGCAGGGTGTAGAGGGAATTGAAAAATACAACAAGCTCAATAAAGTGGAGCCAATGCGTCGAGCGCTAAAAGAGCTTAATGTTGGAACGTGGTTCTCTGGACTGCGTCGAGAGCAAAGTAAATCTCGTGCAGGTTTACCGATTCTATCAATTCAGAACGGTGTGTTTAAATTTCTACCAGTAATTGATTGGACTAATAAAGACGTTCATTACTACTTAGAACAACACGGCCTTAAATACCACCCATTGTGGGATGAAGGTTACCTTTCAGTTGGTGATACACATACCACTCGTAAATGGGAGCCGGGAATGTCAGAGGAAGAAACTCGATTCTTTGGCTTAAAGCGAGAATGTGGCCTACACGAAGATGATGGTTCTGAACAAGATGGGTCTGGCATATAGCCATAATGCTCTTTAAATAGAGTTTAGGTTAAGTTTAATAAAGATAGCTGCAATAAAGCAGCTTTCTTTATTTATGGTACTTGAAAAACACGTCTCAAAGAACAACTCTGTGGATAAGTTGTGTGAGAGTTTGGGGTAAAGTTGAATAAATAAAGGTTTGATCGAAAACTCATCGTTTAACCATTATTTTTGCAATTTTTGAAAAATAACACTTGCCAATGTGAGCGCGATCTCTATAATGCCTCCTCGTCGACAGGGCAAGGCCTCACAAGGGTTTAAGCGAAGTTGATAAGGCTGAAAAGAAAAACGAAATAATTTGAAGAAAGTGTTTGACACAATAAATTATCTCGCTAGAATGGCCGCCTCTTCCGAAGTGATGTCAATCACAAAGAAGAGTTGCTCTTTAACAATATAGACCTATCAATCTGTGTGGGCACTCGTTGATGATAATCCAATTAGAAACTTCGGTTTCAAATTAGGTTTCAATGAAACGAAGTGACCATTGAATCTTCGGATTCA
>NZ_JAMZAP010000028.1:0-56379 GCF_024181785.1 Vibrio sp. Y42_MX_L11 | reverse complement strand
TGCTGACGGAAGAAACCAGCTTCAAAGCTGGGATCAAAAGAAAGCAGAAAAAAGCGAACCGTAGCAACAGCTACCTTTCGCAAGTCCTTGCAGGGCAAGGGGTTTCGTAATCTTTCCCTGCTGCACTTGGTTTTAGGAAACTTGCAGTTTGACGGTTATATAAGTTATGAATTGCATCTTCTAAATTCGCAGAGAACTTCAGAGGATTATTTTCTGACTTCCGAAACGCAGTATGACTAAGTCGATTTGTTTGTTTAAATACCGCTCGATTGTGCAGCGTTTCCATTAAACCAACTAACATCAAAGAAAATGATTCCCCCAGTTGTTCAAACCATTGCTCTCTGTTGTCGCTGGGAATCATCGTTGGATCAATACCCGCTCCTTTAATGAACGCCGCAAGCTCGCTCCCTTTACTATCAAATTTGGGAGTTGGTTGACGTTCTAGCTGTCGCGGGGTTTCCGGTACAGGTGTAGGATCTACACTCTGTTTTTCTGGTTTGGGGATATCAATAAAATCATCGACTAAGCCAATATCTAATTGAAAGTCAGAAGGAACACTCTCATTCAAAAGCTCACTGGCACTAAGGCCGAGGTCTACAAACTCTGCTTCAGATGAACTCGAGAATGCTTCAGGTTCTGAACTGGAACGAAAGTTATTTTCCTGATTATTGAATGCCTCAGTGCTAGTTTGAATACTTACTGAAATTTGGTAATCCCCTAAACTAACCGTATCGTCGTCACTTAGTGCAATCTCATTTCCTTGGCCCACAGGTGTCACAGCGTTATTAACAAACGTGCCATTAGTTGATAAGTCTTTTATCAAGTATTTATCACCAAACTTGATGAGCTCTCCGTGAGTTCCGGATACTACTCTTTCAGGGTCTGGCAGTGTCCAATCACATTGCTCAGACCGACCAAATGTAACTTTGGCATGCTCATCACTTGATTCAAACACAAACTCACTCTCAATCTCTGGAGTAAATTTGTGAAAACTTGTTATGGTTAAAACCAACTTCATGTAAACCTCGCCAAAGACCTGCTAAATATTATTTTTAATTTTATTATTAGTCACTTTCTTATTAACAGTAAGATTAATAAAAACCTTAAACCTGCCATTGAAAATCATGCACGGAATAATGAATCATTTTTTTATCAAAGCAATCACGTAATGTTCAACAATTTTAATTATCCAACCAAGTTCAAATTTTTGACACTTAGACTTTCATCAATAAAAAAACGAATGTTAGTTTGGCCGCGAAATTCTAACATAATGACTTTTCATTGAGCAGAAAGGTATATATTCCCCCATCATTTATACGGAGTTCTTGTGATGGAAGACAGTAATAAAAACAATTCTATAAATAATAAAGATAGCGGAGACAAAACTAAAATTGTAAAGACTCAAAAACGAGACAATGCAATCCAATCAAATAAAGTTGCTAGCAATGAAGGCTCCGTTCAAAATAAAAATGAAACAAATACAAAACTGTCTCAAAAAGAAAACACTCCGTTAGTTAATAAGAAAACAAACAATAAAAATAACACATCAAATAATGACAAAGATGTTATTAATGAGAATTTAATAGGCACAACTGTCAAAAATCGATATGAAATCGAGTCGGTTCTTGGCCATGGCGGACTTTGTGATGTTTATTTGGCTAAAGATAAGATATTAGAATCTTCAGGTTCAGAAACCCCTTACGTAGCATTAAAGATTTTACAAAAAGAGTTTGCATCTCAACCAGAGACTGCACGCATGTTGATACGTGAAGCTCAGCAAACACAAAGATTAAGCCACCCTAATATTATTAGGGTTTTTGATTTTGGTGTTGATGGCGAAATATATTTCTTAGTGATGGAATATATTAACGGGGAAACATTAGAGAATTTAATACAACGATCTAGGCCGCATGGGCTGAAGTTTAACGCAACTTTATCGATTCTAAATCAGGTACTTGACGCGCTGTCTTACGCCCATTCACTTGGTGTCGTGCATGCCGATTTAAAGCCCGCTAACGTCATTTTAACGTCTGAAGGTAATGTTAAATTACTCGACTTTGGTGTATCTAAAACTCATCAATTAAAGCAAGATCAATACGCAGCTAAACGTAAATCCGAAAATGTGGAGACTCTTGGTTATACTCCAAACTACGCATCGCTCAACTTGTTGTCGGGTAAAGAGCCAAACTTAAGCGACGATATGTTTGCGCTATTTTGTATTGCTTACGAGTTATTGAGTTGCAAGCATCCTTATTCAAGAACTCCTGTTAATGAAGCTCTCAAAAAGAAAATGAAGGTCTCGAAACCTGCTAATATGCCAGCATCTAAGTGGCCTATCTTTGCACGCGTTTTTTCAACTGGCATCATCCCCAAAGACCTTACCCCAGAGCAGTTAAAACAAAAGTTGAACATGCGATATTGGCCTATCGTTAGCGGTGTAGCTGCAAGCGTACTATTGGTTACCGGAATCGTATTTGGCTATCAACAACAACAAGAAACCATCTCTGATTTAGAAATAGCTATTAACAAGCAAAATGATCAGATTAATGGGCAGGAATGGTTGCTTGATACACCGCCAGAAAAAAGCTTGTCACTGATTAATAGTGAGAAAAACTTACACCCGGTGATTAAAGCTGGCTTACTACGACAGCACAAGAGCTACCTTCTAAGTGAGTTTGAATCTGAGATTGATCAGGTTCTGAATTCTGATGCTAACAACTATCCAAATTATGATGAAATCGAGTCTGTACTAAACAAAGCAAAAGCCTACTACCCTGACTCACATAAAATTGAAGTTCTGGCGTTAGATATTCAATCAAGCAAGCACTCCACATTGCTTTCGATAGCCAGACAAATCAATAGCCAACTGGAAAAGTCTCGATACAGTAAAGAAGAAGACAGTAAGTCCATCTATGAACTGAAAGATGAGTTAAATCAAATTCATCAGGATTACCCATTTACACCAAGCTCATTATCTAGCGATGTTTTTGGTAAACACCTAACTGAAGCACTCAAAAATAAAGATGCTGCAGCACTTGTTGCGCTAATTAAGGTTGGGAATACTTTCTTCTCAAACGTTGAAGAGCATCAAAACAACTTAAAAATAAGCAACGCGATGAAAGATGCAGTCCTCGAGATGAAACTGTATGAGACCGCGCTAGACTCTAACGATCCTCTACCATTTCCGGACGAGGCTGCTCGAATTTTGTTCCAAGAGGAATTTGAAAACTTCTATTACCGCCTAGAAAAGGCAAGAACAACAACTCACCTCGATAACTTAGTGAAAGATGTTGATCAGTTTTCGAAGAACTTTCCTATCGGTTTTCAAGATATTAACGATTTGAGATTCAAAACTGCAGATAAATACCTGCGCTTCTCCGACATACTACTCAATAAGAGAAGGACCACAAGCGCAAGACGTGCAATGAAGAAGGCGAACGAGTTAATGAGGCAGGTAGAACAGGACTCCAAGCAAAGCTAATTGTACAAAAGGGGCGCAAGGCCCCTTTTTTGCGTCAAGCTACTTGCCATTATGCAACTAGGTTGCTAGCTTGTATTTGTACTCAATTAGGAGAGTTAACCTTGACTGAAGGAATAGTCAAAGTTGGCGAGCGCTTGGCTTACTTGTTTGATGATTACTTTAAACTAGGTAGACAAGACTGTTCCCAACCCAGCATTTTATTTGGAACCCACTATCACGTAACTTGTGTTGCCACGACACGAGTGCAAAATGCTTTGCACAAAAGATTAGATCATAGACACTTGTATATAAGTCAAAGTGTACCGAACAATAACTTTGTTTTTATGAGTCTAGCTCAAGTGATAAGCACACTGTTCAGCGCTCAACTCCCCCAACATCAACCTTCCTATCCGATACATTTTTCTACCTCGCGGTTAGTCAGAGGTAAACATGATTAATTTTGATGTTCTCAATAAATACATGGAGAACGACGTAGATCTTATCGTCACCGTTTTTTCCACATACTTAGAAGACCACGCCAATGACATACAGCGTATCAATGAGTTGTACGCAAACAAATGTTGGCCGGAACTCTACTTATTGGCTCACAGTCTAAAGGGCATTCTAGAGAGCTTTGGTGAAGAAACCGCTGTCATTGTTTTCACCAAAATAGAAGCAGAAACAAGAAACGATAACAAGCCAGATAGCTCAGATATAGCTATAGTTACTAAAGAGCTAGCTGCCATTAATCAACAAATTTTTGCTTACTTGAAGAATATGCAATAAAACAAATTAAGGCTTAACTGGGGGAAATATGGCAATGAACAATAGCAATTTCAAGGAGCTGATTGAGTCTCTCAAAGACTTAACGCCAACTCAAAAGAGGTACTTGCTTAGTCGTACAAAGATGGCGTTAGATGATGAGAGCAATATGCTAAACATCAGTGATATACTGACACCAGAAGAGTTGGAAGCATTATTGTCGCCAGCACCAACCACAAATACAAAATAACAATAATATACAACGTAACCGTCAGATTAACGCTAGGGACCAGGTGGGGTGAATAGATCTTGCTTGGTTGTTAGTTTTTCTCCGTTCCTCTTCACTAAAACAAACGTGTTTTTTCCAATCTCTTTTTCTAACTTGAACTGGTCAGATAATTGAGCGACTAACATCAGTCCACGACCTGAAGCAGACCAACTATCATCATCCATTAAGTTAGGAGCCTCAATCTGTTTATTTTTATGTTGGTTGAATGTCATTTCATTGATTGACGCTCCGTAGTCAGAAACCCTAAGTTCAATGAAATCTGACATTTGGTCAGATCTAATCCTACACTCCACGTCTATCGGCTTGCCTTCAATTTCGCTGTAAGAATGGATGTAAGCATTGTTCATAAGCTCAACAACACAAAGCTCCAATGACCGAGCCGTACTTAACGATACTTGATTATCCATTAAAAACTTAGCAACCTCTTTGCTCGCACTTCGAGAGCGAGTAAGGGATCCACCGTAAGTTCGTTTAAACTCGCTCTGGAACATTCTTTTCCTTTATCCCTAGGCTATCAGCCACGCCACCTTACTTGTAAAAGACTCGCATCATCGTCAAACTCATCTTTGTTCTGCCAAGATTGTACTTGTTCAAAGACACATCTAGCCTGCACTTCTACTTCTAATTGCGAAGTACAAACAGCTTTTATACTTGATGCCAACCTTTGTACTGAAAACATCACCTCGCCTCGCCTCGCTTCTATCAAACCATCCGAATAAAGCCATACTACATCCCCCTCACTCAGAATAATTTGATTACCAACGTACTCCATCGGCTGCAAAGCGCCAATCATAAAGTTGTCTTCACCCGCCAGCTCTGTAGTTTCGGTGCTCGCTCGCCAAACAAGGAACTTAGGATGACCAGCAGTACAATAGCGAAGTTGTCCTGATTCTGTATTAAGAATGGCATAAACCATGGTGAAATATAGCTGACTGTTCCTAGTTTGCTGATACCGTCGGTTTAGCCGATCAATAACGGCTGCTGGTTCACTGATACAGTAGTCGCCATCTCTTAGCTCCATGGTTATCGAATCAGGTCCCAGATTTTGAGATAACGTCTGTTGGATAGAAAAAGCCATCAAAGCAGACGAAACACCATGACCTGAAACATCGAATACATAAAATGCGACATGTTGTTCATCAAGCTCAAAATACCCCAACATGTCACCACCAATCTGGGAGCACGGTTTGTAGGCGTAACTAAATTGCATGTTCTGGATAGACGACTCCGCTGGGAGTAGTTGCTCCATCAGGTGACTAGCAGACTGTAAATCTTGATGGATCATTCGATAGGCTGCATCTAACTCTTTATTTCTATCAACGAGTTTGTTGTGCAGCTGCAGAGTGCGAAAACCTGCTCGAATTCTCGCTTGAAGTTCTTCGACAGACGTTTTCTTATCCACAAAGTCATCTGCGCCAGCATCGATGCCTTTCACGATCGAGCTTTGGTCATTTCTAGAGGACAATAAAACAAAGAAAATGTAACGTTCGCTAACTTGCGATTTTAATTGCCGACACAGCTCAATACCATTAATGCCAGGCATCATTAAGTCACTAAGTACAAACTGAATATCTTTGCGATAAGTCAGCACTTCAAGTGCGGATTGTCCGTCTTCAACAGCAATAACTTCATAGCCCTGCTTTTCTAATGCACTACTGATATAAAGTAGTACTGTTTTACTGTCATCGACCAAAAGAATGGATTTCATTCGCCTCCTTAAGACGGTAGTCGGGCACGCTAACGCAGAACACTAGTCAATGATTGCTCATTTCTAAAACGACTATAATCTTCAGCTAATAACTGGTGTTGATATCGAGTGTAAGACAGCGCCTCATTGGAGATTAATATCTGATGCTCTTTCTCTATTAACTGACTTTGCAGTTTTTCAATCTGCTCATTCTGCTGTGTGTTATTGAGGTACAGCGCGACGAGACCAAAGACCGAAACCATTAAAAGAGCAATAAGAACATTATTGATAGTTTTAACTTGAATACGCATGACCTCTCCTTGTCTATTAATAGACTTCCCACTATGAAAAGAACGTCTACAGACTAAGAGCGCTAGGCTCTAAAACGCATTGAAGCCCATTGAGGTTGTTTTTCCAATTATAGGCGATAGGAGACAAAATAAGAAAAAAGCTGAAGAATTTGAATATCCTTGTGAATTCGAAAGGCAATAGCAGCGAGCAATGATCTACTCGCTGCTGGTACATCAACTTAGAAATGCAGGCCGAGCTGAAACTTGCTCATACCAACGCGCAATGTTTGGTGCAGTAGTAAGCACATCGATTTCTAGGCCTTTAATTGCAAAACCAATCAAAATAAAGCCTGTAATATCGACGATAGTAAAATGGTCAGCGGCAATGAACTCGCTTTCACCAAGTCGCTTATCTAACAACGGTAAAAACTCTTGCACGCGTTGCTTGGACTCTTCGCCCCACTCTTTAACACAACGCTCTCTATCTTCATAGATAGCTGTGATGTTTCTAAATGCTTGAAAAGCGGCATATAGACCTTGAAACTCCACCACGCGATGCCACATTTCCACTTGCGCTCGCTCAAGTTGGTTTGCCCCAAACAACGCCAAATCGTTTTCAAACGCTTCATCGAGATAGCGGCAAATTGCGACGCTCTCACAAATCGTCGTGCCATCTTCAAGCTCAAGCAATGGCACTTTTCCATTGACGCTTTTTTTCTTGAAATCTTCCGCTAGATTTTCGCCGTCACGCACATTTAAAGCGATGCGTTCAACATCGCCACCAATTTCCTTTAAAAAAATGCTAACTCGCTTACAACTTGGAGTTATCGCGGTTTCGTAGAGCTTCATTTTATATCCTTTTTTCTTTTTCTAACCGATTGGTTAGGATATACTGTAGCCAGTTTATAAACGATCAGTCAAGAACTTCATTTCCCAAAAGTTGTTCAATAAGTTTAGGAGTGGTTTGAGAAAAACCGCTCAGGTAGGTACGCATATGGCAAGAAAAGCCAACTTCGATCGAGAAGAAAAACTATTAGTCGCTATGGACGTTTTTTGGCGCAAAGGTTTCGCTAATACATCCATTTCTGATCTCACCGACGAGTTGAACATCAACCGCTTCAGTCTTTACAACACCTATGGCGACAAGCAACAGCTTTACTACGAAGCGCTCGATACCTACTTGAAAAAGGTCTCGCTACCGTCACTGAATGATTTGGAAAAAGACGACGCGTCTTTACCTGAATTGGAATCGTTCCTTAAGTCCTTTGCAGAGCTGCAACGCAAGCGAAGTTGTGGGTGTTTTATTCAAAATGCGTTGATTGAGCATGCAGGTGAAGACGATGACGTACTGCGCAAAGGGCATTTCTTATTTGACCATCTTATCGACATCATTGCGGATGCGCTGACCAATGCGCAAAAAGAAACCTTAGTGCCGAAAACGCTGAAACCAGAAGAGCTCGCTCGTTTTGTTCTCAACAACATGCAAGGTATGCGCGTACTTGGCAAAGCCAAACGTTATGCCGATTTGGATACGGCGCTTTCCTGCTTGCTGGTTTTGATTAGGAAGTAATATGTCGATTGAAGTGATAGCAGTACGTCTTACCAAAGGCATGGACTTAAAGCTGAGCCTAGCGAAATTGGTCGAGCAGCACGGTATCAAAGCTGGCTCGATTGCTTCATGCGTTGGCTGTATCTCTCACCTCAACCTTCGTTTGGCAGGTGCAGAGAGTACGTTAACCAAACAAGAGCCATTTGAAATCGTCTCTGTGATGGGAACCCTAACGCCTAAACATCAACACGTTCATATCTCGGTGTCTGATCGTGAAGGGCGAGTCTGGGGCGGGCATTTGCTGGAAGGTACAGTGATTGATACTACCGCAGAATTGATCATCCATTCTTACTCAGAACTTGAGTTCACTAGAGCGGTGGACGACTCGACTGGCTATACCGAACTCCAAGTGAATCCGTCCAAATAGCAAAAAGCTCCAGAGCCATACTGTGCTGTCTCTGGAGCTTTATTCGCTTGTCTCTTACGCTAAGAATTTACTCATATCGATCAAGCTAATTTCGAGGATCATTCTTCGACTAAATAACAAACCTGATTATCGTCGACCGTTACTCGCCACGTTTTTAGACAGTGCGCTTCGTCTTCCAAACACTGCCCACTCTTTAAGCTGAAATGCTGTTTGTACAGTGGTGACGCAACACACATCTCACCATCGATATCACCGACAATCCCTCGACTCATCACATAAGCCTTACCAATTGGGTCCCAATCTTGAACGGCGTAAACACCGCTATCAGGAATGCAGAATAACGCGACATGCTCGCCTTCAATTAACACAGTGGCACCGATGAACGGCATTAGGTCATCAAGCTGACACAATTTCACTTTGGTTGAAGCTGCCATTTACACCTCCTGTTTCACTGGAATACGCTGACCGCGCACACGCTGGTACGGCAAGACTTTGCTGCCCGACGTGCTGTTCAAGAAAGGACGGAAGCGTTGCAATTTCTGAGGATTATCCAGCGTACTCTTCCACTCACACTGATAGGTATCTACGACTCGCGCCATTTGCTCATCCAATGAATCACATAGGTTGAGAGAGTCATCCAAAATCACTTGTTTAAGGTAATCTAAGCCCCCTTCCATATTCTCCATCCACACCGACGTGCGCTGCAAACGATCTGCGGTGCTGACGTAGAACATCAATACTCGGTCAATCATGGTGATCAACTCTGATTTGGATAAGTCGGATGCAAACAAATCAGCGTGTCTTGGTCTCATGCCGCCATTACCACAAACGTATAGATTCCAGCCGTTTTCGGTGGCGATCACCCCAATGTCTTTACTTTGCGCTTCTGCACACTCGCGAGTACAGCCCGATACGGCAAACTTAAGCTTATGGGGCGCTCGCAATCCTTTGTAGCGGTTCTCTAGCTCAATGGCTAATCCAACTGAATCATCAACACCATAACGACACCAAGTAGAACCCACACAAGATTTCACGGTGCGGACCGATTTGCCGTAGGCGTGCCCTGTTTCAAAACCAGCATCAATTAAGGTTTGCCAGATTTCTGGAAGCTGTTCTAACTGCGCGCCAAATAAATCCACGCGCTGACCGCCAGTGATTTTGGTGTACAGATCGTATTGCTGAGCAACTTCGCCTAGCACGATGAGTTTGTCTGGTGTAATTTCGCCGCCCGGAACACGAGGTACAATTGAGTAAGAGCCATCTTTTTGCAGGTTTGCCATAAAGGCATCGTTAGAATCTTGCAGAGATTGATGTTGAGGCTCCATGATGTGTTCATTCCACAAAGAAGCAAACACAGATGCTGCTGTCGGCTTACAGATATCACACCCATGCCCTTTGCCATGCAGTGCAATTAAGGTGTCGAAGTCTTTGATTTGTTCCACTTGGCAAATATGGAACATCTCTTGGCGACTGAGCTCAAAGTGCTCACAAAGGTGGTTGTTAACCTCTACCCCCATGGCTGCCAGTTGAGTATCCAATACCGACTTGACCATATTGCTACAGCCACCACAGCCAGTACCGGCTTTGGTGTTGGCTTTAAGGTCCGTTAGGTTGGTAGTGCCGGCTTGAATCTCGGCAACTAAGTCACCTTTTGTGACGTTGTGACAAGAACAGATGATGGCGCTGTCTGGCATCTCTCCATCCAGCATTCCGGTATCAAATAGCAGGTTCGCCGCGTGGTCTGGCAAGACTGTTTTGTTCAAATAACACTGTAAGAGCGCATCGTAATCGCTGTTATCACCGACGAGAATCGCACCAAGTAATTGGGTGCCGCTCGCATCAACCACCAGCTTTTTGTAGATGCCTGCAACCGCATCTTGCAAAACCATTTCTTGTGCGCCTTCGGTTTGCATTTGTGCATCGCCGATAGACGCCACATCCACCCCAAGCAGCTTGAGTTTGGTGCTCATGTCTGCACCTTTAAAACCTTCGCTTGGCATTCCAGTCAGGACATCGGCAGTGGTTCTCGCCATGGTGTAACCGGGTGCGACCAAACCAAATATCTTCTGCTCCCAAAGGGCACATTCGCCAATCGCGTATATGTTCTCATCGCTGGTTTGGCATTGGTTGTTAATCACAATGCCGCCTCGCTCGCCTATTTCTAGCTCAGCCAGCCTTGCCAACTCATCTTGAGGACGAATGCCTGCGGAGAAGACAATCACATCCACTTCGAGAGGATCTTTGTCTTTAAACACCATACGATGCTTAGCCGTTTCACCATCGCAGATTCGTTCCGTACCCGTTGAGGTGTGAACGGTTAGCCCTAGCGCTTCAATCTTCTCTTTTAGTACTAAGCCAGCACCATCGTCTAACTGCACGGGCATCAGGCGGGGCGCAAATTCAATAACGTGAGTTTCTAGCCCCAATAGTTTGAGTGCATTTGCCGCCTCTAAACCCAATAAGCCACCGCCAATCACTGCGCCTGTTTTTGCGCCTTCACATGCTTTTTTGATTTGTGAAAGGTCATCAAGCGTACGGTAGACAAACACGTTGTCGCGGTCTTTACCTTCAATTGGCGGCACAAATGGGTACGAGCCGGTCGCGAGCACGAGTTGGTCGTAACCCAGCACATCTTCACCATCAAGTAGAATGCGCTTTTGCTCTCTGTCGATGCCTGTTACTTGGCTGCCTAGTACGAGTTGGATGCCATGCATGTCGTACCATTCTTGGGTACTCAGCATCAAATCATCATGAGAGTTACCCGCAAACAAAGAGGACAACTGTACACGGTCATATGCGATAAAACGCTCTGCACCAATCACGGTAATTCGGTGCTCCAAATGCGCGTTTTTCTGCACTAATTGCTCGACAAGGTGTTGCCCGACCATACCGTTGCCTACCACAACGATGTGGCTCAATGCGTTCTTTACTGGGATCGTTAAAGGACTGTTCATTGCTGCCTCCTTATGCCGTTTGCGCTGCGGTTTTGGGTTTGTCTTCTTTCGAAGCAGGAATCTCGACTTTGGATTGCTTCTCGTAAAGGAACTTCAGCACCGCTTGTCGACACTTCTGATACTGCGCATCATCCGCCAGTGCGACACGCTCACGAGGGCGAGGTAGATTCACTTCTAACACTTCACCAATGGTTGCTGCCGGTCCGTTAGTCATCATCACTATTTTGTCGGATAGCAGCACCGCTTCATCCACATCGTGAGTAATCATGATGACGGTGTTGTTTAGCTCGGCTTGAATCTTCATCAGTGCATCCTGCAAATGCGCACGAGTTAACGCATCCAACGCGCCAAATGGTTCATCCATCAGCAAAACCTTTGGTTGAAGTGCCAGTGCTCTCGCGATGCCGACTCGCTGCTTCATACCACCCGAGATTTCATCCGGTTTTTTGTGCGCGGCATGCTGCATTTGAATCAACTCCAAGTAGTGATTCACTTGTTCCTGAATCCACGCTTTGCCCTTCTTGCCGGCAATTTGTTTTACTGCTAGCTCAACGTTTTGATATACGGTGAGCCAAGGCAATAATGAATGGTTTTGGAACACCACTGCGCGGTCTGGTCCCGGCCCTGCCACCTCTCGCCCATCGACGATCACGCCGCCGTCTGTTGGCATGTGTAGCCCTGCGACTAAGTTCAATACCGTTGATTTACCGCAGCCAGAGTGGCCAATCAGCGATACAAACTCGCCTTTATTGATTTGTAAATCGACGTTCTTAAGCGCGATGAACTCGCCATCTGGCGTTGGGAATCGCATCCCTAAGCGCGTTAGATCTAATAATGCTTTTTCCATGATCTTTTCCCTTATCTCAACGCTTGTTGTTTATTCCAAGACAGCCACTTTTGAAGTTGCAGCATGCCTCTATCGAGCATCAAACCGATAAAACCAATAGTAATGACTGCCACCATGATGCGACCCAATGATGCCGAGCTGCCGTTCTGGAACTCATCCCAAACGAACTTGCCTAACCCTGGGTTCTGCGCGAGCATCTCTGCCGCAATCAATACCATCCAAGCGATACCTAAAGAGAGACGTAAACCGGTGAAGATCATTGGAATGGCAGAAGGTAAAACGATGGTGCGAATGTGCTGCCACCATGAAAGTTGGAGCACTTTGCTTACGTTGATTAAGTCTTTATCAACGCTCGTTACACCCACTGCGGTATTAATCAGCGTCGGCCATAAGCTACACAGCGCTACAGTGATCAGAGAGTTGATGAACGACTTAGCAAACATCGGGTCATCACTCACATAAGTGGCACTTACAACCATGGTAACGATGGGTAGCCAAGCTAAAGGTGAAACAGGCTTAAGCAATTGAATGATTGGGTTGAACGCTTGATACAGCCCTTGATTAAGACCAAGCACGATGCCAAGCGGAATCGCGATAACCGTCGCCAGCAAAAAGCCCGCAGTTACGGTCACTAAGCTTGTTATGATTTGGTCGAAGAACGTCGGTTTACCTGTGTAGGGACGAATCTTCACTTCCGCGTCCGGATTCTTGGCTAACTTCGCAGCATTACGTTTTTCCTGACGTTCGATAAACGCTTGTTCCTTTTCTCGCTCTTGCCAATGGTCATCGACAAGGTTGCTGAACTGCTGAAAAGTTTGCACCGGTCCCGGTAGCGTACCTAATGAAGTTCGCACTTCTCTCGCTGCTAAGTGCCACATTGCCAAAAAGATCAGCAAGCCAATGACGGGCAAAAGCACCAGCCGACTTCGGTTCACTACCTGCTTCGCAGGAAAAAGGGAAATGACATTACTAGACATACTCACTCCTAAGAAATTTACATCCTTGTTGCCACAAGCGAATTCCCTCGCCTGTGGCGTTTATCGTTATGGTTAAACCTTGTCTTTTCCTTTAAGCCCGATAGAGAACTTCTCCAGATATTTATTTGGCTCACGACCGTCATAAACGATGTTGTCGATAAAGTGTGTTTGTGGCGCACGGAAACCATCTTCAGCACTAAAATCTGGGAAGTCTTTTTTGCTCAACACACCATCTTCAATTAGTGCTTGAGCCGCTTGTTGGTAGATATCTGGACGGTAAACCTCTTTTGCGACATCCATGTACCAATCATCGGATTTCTCGCTTGAGATCTGCCCCCATCGACGCATTTGGGTCAGGTACCAAATCGCATCGCTGTAATACGGATACGTGGCGTTATGACGGAAGAACACGTTGAAATCTGGCACGTCTCGTTTGTCGCCTTTCTCGTATTCAAACGTGCCGGTCATTGAGTTGGCGATAACTTCGGCATCGGCTCCAACGTATTCGCTTTTTGATAGCATCTTCACTGCTTCTTGGCGGTTGGCATTGTCATTTTCATCCAACCAATGTGCCGCTCGAATCAAGGCTTTCACTACGCGAATGTGTGTGTTTGGATACTTCTCAGCCCAAGCTTTGGAAACACCAAACACTTTCTCTGGGTTGTTCTTCCAGATCTCGTAATCGGTCACGACTGGTGTGCCAATGCCTTTGAATACGGCTTGTTGGTTCCATGGTTCGCCTACGCAGTACCCTTTGATCGTGCCCGCTTCCATTGTTGCTGGCATTTGTGGTGGCGGTGTAACACTCAAAAGAACGTCAGCGTCCAACTGGCCACTGTTATCGCCTGAATCTGGTGCGTAAAAGCCTGGATGAATCCCGCCTGCCGCTAACCAGTAACGCAACTCGTAGTTGTGCGTCGATACAGGGAACACCATGCCCATGTTGAACGGGTTGCCTTTATCCAGATAGCTGTCGACAACTGGTTTTAAGGCATCTGCTTTGATTGGGTGAACAGGCTTGCCATCTGGTTGTTTTGGAATGTACTGCTTCATCTGCTCCCAAGTATCATTGGAAACCGTGATTGCGTTACCGTTCAAATCCATACTGAACGCGGTAATCACTTCTGCTTTTGTGCCGACACCAATCGTCGCGCCCAATGGTTGACCAGCAAGCATGTGAGCGCCAGCAAGCTCACCATCGATGACTCGGTCTAAGAGCACCTTCCAGTTTGCTTGCGCTTCTAAAGTGACGTACAAGCCTTCGTCTTCAAAAAAGCCTTTCTCATAAGCAACCGCCAGCGGTGCCATATCGGTTAACTTAATAAAACCAAACTTCAGGTCTTCAATTTCTGGCTCACCCAACTCTGCCTTTACGCTGACCGTGGTGAATACCGATAACGAAATTGCTGACACTTTCAGCATCGAACTCCATTTCATTGGTTTGCTCCCATAAAAAAAGCGCCACTACTCCGAAGAGCAGTAGCGCCGTTGCTAAGTCTACAATTACCGCCGTTGATAATTGAGATAAGCGATTCAACAATAAACCCGTTTTAACTAATCCAAGTACTGTGCCAACTTATTTTCTACTTTAAATACAGCACATTAGAGTCTACCCTCGTAACCAAGCAACTGTTTTTGCTTGCTGTTAGTGCAACACGCACCACGGTAGAATTTCTGCCATAACTCCAAAGTAGTAGAGAAATTAATCCATTAACTGCAATGTCATAATCAGATTCTTGGCGACTTGTGAGAGCGTTTGACTCGATTGCATGGCAGAGTTTCTTAACGCTTTATAAGCCTGCTCTTCATCAACGCTGTGCATCTTCATCAGCAGACCTTTGGCTTTTTCCACCAGCTTGCGCTCTTCGATCTTATGGGTCAGCAATTCAATTTCCGATTGCATACTTTCGAATTTCGCTCTCACTAATGTCGCATGTTCAATCCAAGGTTGAAGTGCAAACTCGCTATCGTTCGGCATGAG
Organism: Vibrio sp. Y42_MX_L11; assembly: GCF_024181785.1. Classification (NCBI taxonomy): domain Bacteria; kingdom Pseudomonadati; phylum Pseudomonadota; class Gammaproteobacteria; order Vibrionales; family Vibrionaceae; genus Vibrio; species Vibrio sp. Y42_MX_L11. The sequence continues at coordinate 41,156 of NZ_JAMZAP010000028.1, read as the reverse complement.
AACATAGTCCATTTTTTCTGATAACCGATTGATGTCATTCGATGATAACTGCTTTAAGACGATAAGAAGTGGTGCCGATTTTCTGCGGCAGAAATCCACAATTAAACGCAGTTCCGCCGTCGGCTGCTGCCATCCAACCACAACGCGTGCCGATGGTTCTCGCTGCATCAAAGTTTCTAGTTGTGCCAATTGGCAGCCAACGATGTTGTCGTAATCTTTGCTCAACAAGCCGGACAGTCGAGCCTGCTCTTGGAGGCTATCACAGCACACTATGATGGGTGTTTTTGACGTTGATCGAGTCATGCACATTCCTTGTTTATATCTCACTCACTAAGAGAGACATAACAAGGACTGTGCCAATTAAAGTTGAAGCGTTTTAACTAGAGGCGAGATGTTCATTGAAGAAGCCTAGTGTGCGTTCCCACGCGAGCGCCGCTTCTTCTGGTGCGTAGCGTGCCGTTGAGTCGTTGTGGAAGCCATGATTGACGTTTTCATACATTAACGCCTGATATTGCGCATCGTTCGCGATCAATTGCTGCTCATAGGCAGGCCATGTGTCGTTAACACGCTTATCGAGCCCTGCGAAGTGAATCATCAACGGCCCTTTGACCTGCTTTTGAATCTCTTGCGCCGCTGGTGTTCCGTAGAAAGGCACACCTGCATCCAGCTCTTCTGGCATTACCGCTGCAAGCATATTGACGATGTATCCACCGAAGCAGAACCCAACTGCGCCCAATTTACCGTTCCCACCCTCGTATTGTTTGAGGAAGTTAGCGGCTGCAATAAAGTCTTGTTCGATCTTGGCTCTGTCCATCTCTTTCTGCATGGCGCGACCTTCATCGTCGTTCCCCGGATAGCCACCGAGTGGATAAAGCGCGTCAGGAGCAAAAGCAATAAAGCCATCTTTCGCGAGTCGCCTGGCGACATCTTTGATGTATGGGTTTAGACCTCGATTTTCATGAATCACCAACACAGTCGGCGACTTTAAGGTCTTCTTCTGTGGCACAACAAAATAGCCGTTACCTTCCCCATGTCCATTGGGCGAGGCAAAGGTTTCATAGGTTGCTTTGATCTCAGGATCATTAAAGGAAACTTGCTCTGCGAGTGCATAATTTGGAGTCAGAGCATCAACTAGGGCCGTCATACTAAAACCTAAAACGGCGAGGCCACCAAGACGGTTGAGAAACTCTCGGCGAGAGATTTTGCCATGTGCGTATTCGTCATACCAATCGAAAGCTTCTTGTGGAATGGGATGTGACGCCTTGTTGTTAGAATTTGAGTGCTTTAGAACCATTATCCTTGTCCTCATTTCTTATCGAAAAGTAAACTCGTCAGGCCTCACTGATGTTTGCCCCAACCAGGTGTGAGACACTTCAAGTGATAAATACATCACTGACAAGCTTACACAAACAATAGATAAAGGATTCCGATCCAACAACGTTTCACGGTTAGCTCGTCACAGGATTAACTGCCACAACAATAGTTTTCCCAATAAGTAAACGCACGTTCAAAGGCCTGTTCCCTATCGTGCACTTGAGCAAAGAGCACAACGGTCATCGTTGCCAACACCGTATTCGCCATTTGGTTCATGTCATCTTCTGACGTCCCAAACGGACAGTTCGTAGGCATTGGCACCTCAGACAGCATTTGCTCCGTACAGTAGTGCGATGTCACGCCGCTTGTTTGGCTTAACCATACCGTTTGGCTTACTTTCGGGTTGTATTCTGATTCGCCCGATTGCCCTTTGAATGACACAACGGCGTGAGCGGTTTGACCGATTTCATATTCGACTTCTGCATGAAGTTGTTGGAAACCAGGATGGAAGCTACCGCGAATACCAACCGTTGCTTGCCCCGGGTTCAATGCTCGAACCACGGTATTAATCGGCGTTCTAAGCCCATAACGATTCTTCCAACCGATCATGGTTTCTGCTTGAGGAGCAAATGCACTGAGCGGTAGATACACGATGTTTTGTGTTTCTAACACACGCTTTGCTTCTTCTGCTGATTCCGCTTTGTTGATAGCAAATTTGCCGAGGTAATCTTCGGCATGCAAACGACCAGATTGACGATCGTGATAGCCGTGCATCAGCACTTTATGACCATTATCGGCAAGGATCTTCGCTGCCAACAGGTGCCAAGGCTGACCTGCCGCCTCACGTTTGCCTGCGTAACATGGCCAGTCGATGTCTGCACCAATAGCAGGCATGCGGGATTGGAATGCTTTCACAAAGCCAGCGATTTCTTGTTGAGTCTCGTTTTGTACGCGGATCAGCATCAGCAGCATTGCCATTTGATCATCATCGCACTCTCCGTTTAGGTATTCATCCATAACTCGAAACGCTTGATCAAAGTTCAGTGGTTTTCTACCACGTTCGCCACGACCGACTGTTCTGATACACTCCAAAATGCTGCTCATATTCCCTCGTATTCCGTCACTGACTGTACGGTTTCTATTAGTTGTTCGCGCAGTTTGACAACTTCTCCCATCACAATCAATGCTGGGCTCACGCCTTTAAGTGTAATCGATAACTCATTGAGCTGATTGAGTTGGGTAACATGAACTTGTTGCTGAGGGCTGCAACCATGAGTGATGACCGCAACAGGGAAATCTTGGTTCAAACCAGCGCCGACTAAACCGATTTGTATGTCTGCCGATTTTTCTAATCCCATATAGAAGACTAACGTTTGTCCGCTTTGCATCAATTGGCTCCACGCTTCAAATGCGCCTGTTACCACTTGCCCTGTAACAAAGGTAACGCTGCGAGCAACGCCGCGATGAGTCAGCGGAATCAAGCTGTTTGCGGAACACCCAATCGCAGCAGTAATACCCGGTATGACTTCGTAAGCGATAGAGTGTTTGACGAGCGCTAATGCTTCTTCGCCTCCACGACCAAATACAAAAGGATCTCCCCCTTTTAAGCGCACAACTCGCTTTCCTTGCTGAGCGAGCGACACCAACAAATCACAGATTTCTTCCTGACCAATACTAGGTTGTCCGCATCGTTTGCCCACGTAAATCCAATCGGCTTGTGGCGAGGCCAACTCCAAAATATCTTTGTTTACCAGACGGTCGTACAACAGCACCTCTGCCGACATAATCGCTTTCACTGCCTTCACGGTTAACAAGTCTGGGTCGTGCGGTCCTGCTCCGACAATAGAGACAAAACCTTTGTGGTTCGCATCTAGATCTTCGGAGTGATTTTCTAAAAGTTGGTTCAGTTTGCTTGCTTGGTCATGCTTAGAAAAGCGAGACGAGCGTTCTTGACTCTGGTCCGCTTGTCCTTTCTTAAACCAAGACTTTTGATAAGGCGCTTCCATGTGCTTATCCTCTTTATGACTTACTTTATTTGAATCGCCAGACTTTGCTGGTTCGCTTGCAGTTTGCCCTTTTGATGCAGATGGCTGTCGAGCATTTGTTTGATTTGAGAAACGCACGAACCACAGTTGGTACCGCATTTGAGTTTGTTTTGAAGTTGGGTCAGTGAAGTGCAGTCTTGTTTCTCCATCGCGTCATGTATCTGTTTATCAGTAACACGGAAACAACTACAGACCAGTTTGGCACTGCTTTGCGATTGAGTGATGGTAAGCAGTTGCGATAGCTCCATCGGCTTACCAATCAAGCCGGTAAAGTTGGTGTAGTCGGTTTGAATCGGTTCACTAGACACCACCAAAACAGAACGAATGATACGAACGTCTCCAACAAGGTCGTAATCCACCGCTAGCCAACCTAGGGCAATATCTATCGTAATCCTGCGACTCTTTTCCGTTCGACAAAAACTCTGCTTTTTTGGTCGTTTATCGTGTGCAAAGCGCCAGATGCCCAAATTACTTTCTGCTTGAAATGCGCTGTAGAGAAACTTGCCAGAATCAAACTGTGTACCGATAAACATACCGTAGGTTTTTACCGCCGCGTCTTGCACTTCAACATAAGACGACTTAAACGCAGGCTGCCCAGAAATAGGGTCTTTTACGCTGTTTACTATCGCGTTAACACTGCTTTCACCTCCATATCGACCAGCCCAGTGCATTGACATAAACAGCTCCTGAAACCCCAAACCTTCATCAATGGCAACTTTGGCATAAATACCAGTGTTTGAAGTAGGCTGGAACAGCTTGATGAGCTGTCCGGCTTTTAAGCGATTTTGAGTGGCGGAGAGTGTGTTCATGTACACGGTTGGCTCTAACTCAGAGGCGGCAAGGTGTGCGATATGCCCTGTACGCGTCATGGTATGCCATTGGTCGCGTTGTCTACCCGTATTGAGCCACCAGCCTTTTGCTCTCTCTAAGCGTTGAGGCAATTCACTGGTCACGACAAAACGCGCTTTACCATCTGGGTGCGAATAGATTCCATCAGAAAAAGGGCGCTCTCCTCCCCATTGTGTCGGCACCCACTCTTCGTATTCTTGCTCGGTTAAGTTCGCGTGTTGAGACAGGTCGAGCTTCAATGGCGAATCTGCATTCATACCTGTCATCGCCGCATATTCCCTGAATACCGCATGTTCTGAGGTAAATGCAAAACCATTCTGGGCCTTCTCTAGTTCACACAAAGCTTGCCCGACTTGGCTTATCGCCCACCAATCTGGTTTTGCTTCACCAGGTGGTACTTGAAACTGACGTTGACGAGACATTCTACGTTCAGAGTTAGTCACCATCCCTTGCTTTTCACCCCAACCAACTGCTGGCAGTAGAACATCTGCATATTTAGCAACGTCCGACTCCGCGGTAATATCAGACACAATCACAAAAGGACAAGCCTCTAACGCGCGCTTAACCATCTGATTATCAGGCAAAGAAACCACGGGATTCGTTGCCATGATCCACAGAACTTTAATCTCACCACGTTCTACCGCCTCAAACAGCTCGACAGCTTTTAATCCAGGCTTAGTGGCAATTTCGGGTGAATCCCAAAACGCTTGGACTTGCTTGATAGACTCTGAGTCAAAAGCGCGATGAACCGCTAGTTGGTTTGCCAAACCACCGACTTCTCGCCCACCCATCGCATTCGGCTGACCTGTAATAGAAAACGGCCCACAACCTGACTTGGCAATTTTACCTGACGCCAAATGTGCATTAATAATGGCATTGCCTTTATCGACACCATTTTCGGCTTGGTTAACCCCTTGGCAAAACAACGTGATTGCGGTTGGGCTTTGTGCAAACCATTGGAAGAATGTCGTGAGTTTTTCTTCTGAAATCCCAATGGAAGAGGTTAGATTAGTGACATCGTAACGCAAATCAGAAACTTCTTCTGCAAGCGCAGAAAAACTTTCGGTATAGGAATTTATGTATTCAGAATCAATACATTGCTGCTCGATAAGAAACTTGATCAGCCCATTAAAAAGTGACACATCACCATCGTTTTTAATCGGTAAATGCAAATCCGCTTGTTGTGCTGTGACCGTTTCACGAGGGTCAATGACCACCAGCTTGAGATTAGGGTTGTTCTCTCTCGCTTGTTGAATACGTCGAAATAAAACAGGATGCGTCCAAGCAGTATTCGCACCGCAGATGATCAATAGCTCAGTCTTATCAATGTCGTCGTAATTAACAGGAACCACATCTTCGCCAAATGCTCGTACATGAGCCGCAACCGCCGAAGACATACACAAACGGGAATTGGTATCGATGTTCGCGCTACCCACATAACCTTTCATGAGTTTATTCGCGACGTAGTAATCTTCAGTAAGCAACTGCCCTGAAACATACATCGCGACAGAATCTGGTCCAAACTCCGCTTTCGCTTGATGGATCTCTTGTGCAATTAAGTCTGTGACCGACTGCCATGACACTTCTTTTTCCCTTAGCTTGGGGTAGAGCAACCTTGAAGGCATTTTTAAGCTTTCTGCTAATGCGACACCCTTTACACACAGTGAACCGGAATTGGCCGGATGAAGCGCATCTCCAATAATCTTGTTATTGCTGATTTCAATTCCGCAGCCGACTCCGCAATACGGACAAGTTGTCTTTCTACACCCTTGTGACATAACGCCTCCTGCGCGACTAATCCTAAATTACAGGCAAAAAAAAGCCTCTCCCGAATCGAGAGAGGCAGCAATGCCTTTAACGCTGTTAGTACATTTTCAAAAGTAATACCCTATCCCGCTCTCGCCTGCTATAGAGAGCGGCGCATCGAGTTAACGATGAACATTTATCTCAAAGCAAACGAGGTGCCAAGATTGAAAGTCTTTAATTTACAAAACGTTAGAATGCAAACAACTATTGCAAAGTAATACCGCGCACTGATTGAGTGCAAGTTTCGTTCATTATCGTGCAGGGTTACTTTACTAATTCCATGACCAATCTAGACTCTTCGTCACCGAAATAATGCGCTTCTTCTTTTAATACTTTGAAGCCAAGGGACAGGTACAAAGACAATGCAGGCTGATTATTCGGATCGACCGTCAACTTCACACTTGAGCCCAACTTCAACAGCGCGATGGCACTTTCAATCAGAGAACGCGCAATACCCTTACCACGATGTTGAGTATCGACAGCCAGTGACATGACCCAATATTGCTGCGCATTTGTGCTTGTCGTCAGCAAAATATACCCTGCGACTTGCTCCCCCTCTTTCGCCACTAGTAAGCTTTCCCCCCAACAATCAAAAGCTTGTCGAAAGAAAAATTGAGGATAGGCATGTTCTCCAAACAAAGTATTTTCAAGCGTATACACAGCCAATAAGTCGTCTTTATGTGCAGACAGAATGTCCATTCAATGATTCCTCCTTTAACATTTGTGGCGGCAGTATATACCTAAAGCTCATCTAAATGCAGGACTCATAGACCTGCCACTTGCTAGCCCTACAATATGCACCATGGCTCATTAAGTAAGAGCAAGCTTCTTTAGCATATACATCCATGATTAAGTTTTAACCACGAAATCAAAAACCACCCATTAGTAAAAATTTGAAATATAACACCAATTTATCACTCAGATATCAGATTAAAATTCTAGTTTTTAAAAAAATTCATAGTTTGATAAGTTACAACCACCCCTTATCTTCAGCATGATTCACCACACTTCCGATGTGATAACAAACACCAAAACCTATACCATTCTCCGCATTATTATTTTTATAAAAGCGAGTTTTAAGTGAAAGAATCTCGAAATGCGTTAAATTCCAGTGAATTAAACACAACAACATCTTGGTCAAAACACGATACACATTGGGTCCTTAGTCTGTTTGGAACAGCCGTTGGTGCAGGCATTCTATTTCTGCCGATCAACCTTGGTATTGGCGGGTTTTGGCCGTTAGTCGCAATGGCTGTGCTTGCTTTCCCAATGACTTATCTTGCCCACCGTGGTTTAGCTCGCTTTGTACTGTCTTCCAAGATCAAAAATGCAGACTTTACTGATGTAGTGGAAGAGCACTTTGGCGCAAAAGCGGGTCGCTCTATTTCACTGCTGTATTTTCTTTCGATCTTCCCGATCCTGTTAATTTACGGTGTCGGTATTACCAATACCGTAGACAGTTTTATGGTTAACCAAGCTGATATGGCTTCTTTGCCTCGCCCTCTGCTTTCAGGTGCACTAGTGTTTGCATTAATTGCCATTATGATGGCGGGCGAAAAAGTCATGCTACGGGCTTTTGCCATTATGGTTTACCCATTAGTGGCTATTCTTGCCTTTCTTTCATTTTACTTGATACCAAACTGGACCATGCCAATCATGGACGCCCCTGAAGCGTCTGCTTTTGCTAGCACTATGTGGTTAGCGGTTCCTGTGGTTATTTTCTCGTTTAGTCACGCAGCTGCGATTTCAAGCTTTGCAAATGTGCAACGTCGCCATTATGGCGATCAAGCGGATGCGAAATCCGAAGTAATTCTTCGACGCACTAGCATCATGTTAATTGCGTTTGTGCTTATTTTTGTCTTTTCGTGTGTATTAGCGCTGTCACCAGAGCAATTGGCTCAAGCTAAAGAACAAAACGTGTCGGTGCTGTCTTATTTAGCCAATGCAACAGACAACCCATTTATCGCAACGCTTGGTCCTTTGGTGGCTTTTGTTGCTATCACTTCCTCTTTTCTTGGGCACTTTTTAGGTGCACGCGAAAGCTTAAATGGTTTAATTACCAAACACTCTAAACTGTCTGAAAAGCGGGTTGATCGTATCAGCGTTGCAGTACTTTTCTTTTCAATCTGGGCAGCAGCGATCATGAACCCAAGCATTCTTGGTATGATGGAAGCGTTGTCAGGGCCTGTTATCGCGATGATCTTATTTATTATGCCAATGTTAGCGGTATACAAAATCGATGCATTGAAACAATATCGTGGAAATGGCTCAACTTACTTTGTTTTAACTGCGGGCATTGTAGCGGTAAGTGCATTGATTTTTAGCTTCTTCAGCTAAAAAGTAGTTATTAGGTTGGATTTTCAGGGGAATACCTTATACGAGATTAAGGTGATTCCCTGAATTTTCTTACTCTTAAGCGGGTAACCATCGTTACCATTGACTCTTAAATAAGAGCAAAAACGCCCGCAATCATAAGTACTGAAGCGATACAAGTGCGGCCAATAATACCGAAGTGTGAAGGTTGAATCATTTCATTATGCATAGTTAATCTCCTGTTTATTATAAAAGCCATTTTTTATTGGCTTAATAACACTATGTCTAATATCGAGTTTTTTAACAACCCATACAAACATTAAATATTTATGACAGAAAGATAATTTTTTAGCGAACCAGCCATCTTTCGAGATGCGAATCGCACCGACTAAATGATGAAACTTACACCACTAACAATGTTCGACACACTAGATTCGTCGTACTGTTTATCTTGTCGTTAAATCAATCTTTCCACTTTTGAACAGATTTATCATTATAAATCATAATATTAGCCTCACCTTTCGCGAAACTTTCTTCACAAGCCGTTTGTAACTCGGAATCCATCCGCACTTAGCCAATAAGAAGTGATAGACTTACCTAGTATTAGGGTTAAACGAGATCACATTTTATTAATAAGCTCATGCACTTTCCGATTAAAACGCTAACTTGCGCGCTGTTCTCAGTACTTGGATTCTTCTTCCATCCAACCCATGTACTTGCCAACACAGAAAAACAGAGCTACCTGGAAGAACACATTTCTCCTCAAAGCAGCTCCATGCTCAATCTCTATTTTCGTTCAATGGGTAAGCCGCGCTCAATTGAAGAAGATGAATTAGTTGCGCCACAGAATGCGTCAGCGGAATCTCTTGCGCTTTATTACTTTGCGCGCCTATACCTAAAGCGCTACGAAGGCGTTCCGCTGCCCAAAGATATGCCTGATTTAATTGAGTTTGGGACAGAGCATAATTTACCGTGGGTAGTCGCTGAAGCACAGCTTAATAAAGCGGTAACCATGATTGAACTAGACGACAATTGGAATGCAGAACTTGTACTCCATGACATCATCGCTGAAGCCCGCGATCTCGGCTATTTAGCGCTAGAAGGAAGAGCATATCGCTGGCTAGGGAACTTAGAGGTTTCACGGAATCAACTACGTAGCGGACTCAAGTATTACCGAACCGCCTATGAGTTGTTAGAGAGAACCGTATTTGAAATGCAAGTTGCCATGACGCTGAATAACATCGGTACCGTCTATATCGATGCATCCGATTGGGCTCGCGCCAGTAGCTACCTTACGCAAGCACTCGATACCTATTTAAACAGCGAATATCAATATGACAACAGCCTTTTCATTGGGGTTATCTACGCAAACTTAAGTATTGTTCACTTAAGCAGTGGAGATAGCGAAAAGGCAGAACACTATTTTAATGAAGCAATCCGACTCTCAATGCAAACGGGGTCAGACGTCATCAAACACTATTCATTATCCAGCTTCTCACAAATGTTAAGTTCGATAGGGAAAATTGATGAAGCGTTGATGGTTGCACAGCGTTGCGTAGCTCTCCCTATCACGGGAAACGTAGAGGCGAAGAAAATGCCTTGTTATGAAGCATATGCAGAAGCATACCTCGCAGATGAACAATACGATAAAGCTATTTCGACAGCTATCAACGTACTTGAGCAAACTAAATCAACCGATGAGCTAGAAATACGACAGCGCATTGATATGCTGTCGGTCCTAGTAAACGCGAATCAAACCCTTAATAATTTTGAAGCGGCTTTTCGTTACTTGACTCAGTTAAGAGAGCTAGAAGCTGAATTTTCTCATCATATTCACGGCGAAGAGATGATTAATATTAAGTTTGACCTCGAAGCTAAGTTAGCTCAGAAAGAACTCAAGCTACTAGAAACGAAAAATGCGTTGCAAGCTTCAGAGCTGCGTTCACAACGCTATAGAGAAATGTTCTACTTTATCGCTATCGCAGCGATTGGTGTCGTTGGCTTTCGTTACGTACTGCGCGTTAGGAGTATTAATAAAGCACTCACTCAAGAAAATACTACCGATCCATTAACTCAACTGCACAACCGTCGCTACCTTCCCATTTGGCTGGATAAAATGGCTCGTAGAAGCCCAGATAGAACGTTTGCCTTAGCCGTATTAGATATCGATCATTTTAAAACGTTTAACGATGAATATGGGCATGATATTGGCGACAAGATGTTAATGCATATTGCCAGGCTATTTAATGAATCGACTCGCTCTGGTGACCTACTCATCCGTTGGGGTGGAGAGGAGTTTGTCTTATTATTTGAAGTAAACAGAACTGAAGATTGCGCTAAATTCTTGGATCGATTGAGATATATCGTGGAAAACACGCCACTAGTGGTTGACTCTAAGTCACTAAACGCGACAATTTCTCTCGGAGCTGTCGACAGACTGTCCGTAAAAACTATTCAACAAGAATGGGATCAATGGTTTTTCTTCGCAGATCAAGCTTTGTATGACGCAAAGCAAGCAGGAAGAAATCGCTTCGTTATTCACCCGACGTCATAAGAGCAAAATGAAAAAAATCCTAACCATCGCTATTTTTGCGCCTGCACTTCTCACTGCGTGTAGTAACCATCAAGCCTCTCAACTGGGAATGCGCAGCAGCAGTGTTAACGTATATGCCCAGCAAATGAGTAACACTCAGTTGTGCGAGACCCTCTACTACAACCGTGCAACCAACCAAACCAAAGTTGCGATTGGCGCTGAGTTTAACCGACGTGGTTTAAACAAGAAGTGGTGTGATAGTGAGTTCAATAAGCTATACATCAAAAAGTGGATTGATAACGTGTTACCCAAAGAAAAGGCCAAACCGAAGAAACCAATGGCGACAATTCAACCCGCTTCAACTAAATAATCCTTCCTCTCAAAGCAGACAGTACGACCGTATTTTCTGCTTTTCACTTTTCATGCGTGCGCTATTCGACATTAAAAAACCCTATAATTTCAGTGAATTAACACTGACTCATGTTGTTCGTCTAACTTTTGATGTAAACAAGTTGTAAATGGTTTTCGTCCTTATTCTTTGTCGTTAGCTTTGTTTATTCCTGTTAGAGGAATATGAAACAGGAGCTAAAAAATTCCAAACAAAGACATGAGGTCAAAAATGGAAATACGCATTAACCGCCTATTTGCTGCTATGTTGGCAGTAGGCATTGCACCTGCCGTCTCGGCGTTTGATCCACTCTATTCTGAACAATGGCACTTAGACAACACAGGGCAAACTGCTTTTGCAGCTAACCCAGCTGTTGCTGGGAACGACCTAAACACCAAGCTCACTCAAGCAATGGGTATTGCGGGTATTGGTGTAAAAGTCGCGGTCATTGATTCTGGAGTGCAGATCGATCACCCAGATCTTGCAGGTAATATAGTTACAGGTAGCAGAAACTTCGTCGAAGACTCTTCTTTCCCATTAAGTTATCCGGTTGATACCAATGGTCACGGCACTGCTGTAGCCGGTTTGATCAGCGCAGTCGGCAACAATGGTGAAGGTGGACGCGGTGTTGCTTCTCACTCTTCTCTTATTGGTTTTAACTGGTTAGCCAACCAGACATTAGAAGGCTGGCTAATCTCTCACGGCATGGACCCAGCCACACGCGATGTTCGTGTATTTAACCAAAGCTATGGTTTCAGCCCGATCAACCCAATAACTTTTGATGAAAGCGATCCTCAACTTAAACTTGAAATGGACGTGATAAAAAATGTCAGCGAGAGTAACTCATGGGGACGCGGTGCTGTATTTGTTAAGTCAGCCGGCAATGGTTATCGCTATTTCAATGCGGGAAGATTCTTCGTATTACCAAGTAACTTCTTTGCTGGTGGAGACAACCAAGGCTTGCCGATGCACAACTCCGCTCAGTCTTATGACAACGCCAACTATTTTAATTTAATCACCAGTGCACTACGTGCGGATGGCACGCGAGCGAGTTACTCATCGGTGGGGTCTAACGTGTGGGTTGCCGCACCAGCAGGTGAATATGGGCAAGACTTCCCTGCCATGGTCACCACCGATTTGATGGGTTGTGAAGAAGGGCAAAATACCAGCGACGGACTTGGTATCAATGGCTTACACGGCGGAACGGAGCTAGACCCGAACTGTAACTATACCAGTACAATGAACGGAACCTCGTCTGCTGCGCCAAACACGTCCGGTGCCATCGCGGCAATCATGTCCACGAATCATGCACTTTCTGCTCGTGATGTACGTGCTTTGCTAGCAGAGACAGCAAAAGTAACGGATAAAACGCATCCAGGCGTACAACTTGAATTTACTAACCACAAAAGTGAACAGGTTAGCTACGAGGCCATTTCTCCTTGGCAGAAAAACGCTGCAGGCGTAGATTTCCATACTTTTTATGGCTTCGGAGCTGTCGATTTGGATGAAGCAATGCAACGTGCTCGCATGACGAATCGTGTTTTACCGCCTCAAGTTATTACGCCTTGGGTTAACAATACTAAAGAAGTAAGTGTACCCGATGCGAGTTTGGCTGGCGGTTCATCAAGTATCGCTATTGCCGATGATCTGAAGGTAGAATCCGTTCAAGTGAAATTGACATTAGACCACTCTCGCCTGCCCGACTTAGCTATCGAGCTCGTTTCGCCATCAGGGACTCGTTCCGTTTTGCAAACACCACGTAATGGTCTTGTTGGTCAATCTCTTGACCCAACGATTACTGGCTACAAAGACCAACTAATGTTGTCTAACCAATTCTATGGCGAAGATGCAAAAGGCGAATGGACATTACGAGCAATCGATACGAATGGCGACGAAGTCTTTTCTTACATTGCATATTTTAACTCTTCAACCATCTATGACGTTCCGATGGCAAACAACGCTCAGCCAGGTGTTATTAAGAACTGGTCGATGCGCATCTTTGGACACTAAGGAGTCAATTACATGAAATACATATCATTTTCTATGCTGGCTCTTTCTATGATGACGGCTAGCGCATACGCTGAGCAACAACTCTCTCAACAACCCGCACCTGAACTGTTTGTGCCTTCAGAAGCAGTTGAGATTAATGGCCAAGGTTATCGCAAGGTGCAAACAGGTACAGCTAGGAGCCTATCCAAAGAAGTAAAACTTCAAGCCGGTGATGAAGTGTTTAAGAATGCGTTTAGCAATGTATCCAAGGCCACTGGACTGGTTTACATCACGGTAAACAACCCTAACGAAGCGAAAGCGGTCGCCAAAGAGCTAAAGCTGGAAGTTGTCTTCGCAGAGGGAGAGTCTGCGGTGTTAAAAGCATCTCAAGATCAAGACCTACTGAGCATTAGCGACTATCTAAACGCAGACAGCCGGGTAAAAGCGTCTAAAATTGAACTAAACAGCGGTAAGTACCGTGCACAATAATTCTCTAGCAAGAGAAGTTGGCTGATAAAACCATGCCTCGGCAATTGCTGAGGCATTTTTATAGGTGGGTATAGAAACCCTCTTTTTCTTTTGTAGATTACTACGGAACTAGCATGATATTTAGAGGAGCGTGTCCGGCTGCGCCTGTCATTTCTTAAATAAAATAACTTCGGTTCTTAGTTTATCCTGCGTGGTTTCTTGCGGATTATCTAAGTAGCGCTCAATCCCTAATGGACTGGTTTTGGCTTTCATACCACTCTGACGAACCAAGTTCATCGCTAAAGCCCATGCATTTCCCAAAAACTGATATTCCCCGCGGTGCTCGACGACAAATGTTTCACTCTCAGGTATGGTACCGGAAACCGCTCCCTCTGGCGCAGTTACCGCGTTATCAAGTGGTAAGCAAGTGATAAACTCAAACGTGCATTTCTGCATATCCATCGACTCATAATAACAAAATAACTCGCCGTTCACAGATAAGCCCTTATCATCAACTATCTGCTTTAACTTGTGAACTTGTTCTTCTATTACCGGACCTAATTCTGGAATGCTGGCCTCGCCTTTTATTCCGATGTAATGAACCTGAGGCTGGGTTCGATTACCAATTTCAACCAAGTCTGAGAGCACTTGTCCGGTTTCAAGTTTGCTTTTGAGCATGCGTAGCCCACGTTGATAATCCATCTCTATCATCGACTTAAACATACTTTTCAAAAAGAACAGATACCAAGGAACGCGTGATTGCATTTGCCATTCGACTAAACAACCACCTTGTGACGGCGTCACTATTAAAGTCACCTTTCCGTGACTCTTGATTGGGCGAAAGAAATGAAGCTCCATATCTAACCGATGTTCTTGAGTGCTTTCCAATACAATGGCACCAGTTCCAATACGCTGACCATTCCATTGGTAACCGGCTCCAACGTGACCTTGATTATCGCTGAATGTCAGCTCGCAGCTTGGTTCAAGAATGATCCAAGGTGACCAATCAGGCCAGTTATTAAAATCCTTGAGATAGCCAATAATCTCGCTTTGATTCTTATTAATTTCAATACTTCTGCTGACCTGATAAGAAAGCATAACGGTTCCTCAAGTTTCCGCGTCACTAACTTCAGTCTAATTCAAATTCCAGTTTTTTCTTGTTTGACTGTGGGTTAGACGCACAAAGCTAGGAACAGAATTCCACTTTCGCACTAAATCGAACACCATCATCGTCCAGTATTAACGCCCATCCCATCCGTTCACATATGCGTTGTACGATAACAAGCCCACAACCGTAGCCGGCGTTGTACGTCTCGTTACCATCGTGACGATTCAGGATCTTAAGAGCATGACCATCCAACTCAATCTCAATATCTCCCACACTATAGCTAAAGGCGTTTTTAATCAGATTGTTGATTACAATGGTCACAAAACTCTCCGGTGCATTCACGACACCACTATGTTGTTCGTGCAAAGAGTAGTTCGAATCTTGCTTGGCAAATAAAGGGGCCAGCTCTTCCAGTTGTTTTTGTAAACAAGTAAGAAGCTGATGCTCTCCGTAATGCTGAGGCTCTATTTTCTCTTTACCGAGCAAGAGAAACGCTTCTGTCAGTACGCGCATGTCTTCACAAGCTGACTGCATCCTCGCGATGGCTTTTTGCGCGACTCGAGGTTGTTCTGGAATACGCGTTAGAATGTCTGTTGAGCCTTTGATCACCATGATTGGCGTTCTCAACTCATGCGATGCAAAACGACTAAATTCTTGTTCTCGTTTGAAATAACCCGCGATATCGTTTTTATTATCCAGCAAAGTTTGCTCTATTTGGCGTGTCTCGCTGAACTTGGTTTCAACTTGGAATGCGGGTTGAGCCGGTGACATTTGGCTGATTTTGTCTTCTATTTGCGCTAGTGGTCGAGACAATATTCGCACCATATAAATGCCATACCCGACCATAACAAATGAAAATAAGCCACCGAGCAGTAGCGTAAACTGATGCAGCGAGCTTTCGTATTCGTCGAGGTAATCATCGGAGTCATCTTGAAACACAATGTACATAAGCCCCTTCCCTGAGGGGTGTTTCAATACGACAAAGTGTTTGTCTTCTTCACCAAGCAGATATTCGTAAAAACCGGGCGAAGTAAAAGAGAGCAACCAATCCGGTGTCGGTGCTTCACTCCAATATGAGTTGAACTCCAATACGTTTGGCAATGGCGCATCCCAGCCCTGTTTCTCGAAATTCTCACTATAAAGCGCAGCTTCAGTATCAAGCCAGTGATGTAAACTCAGCACTTCAAGTTTGTTTTCTGCCACATAAATCAGCGACCAAAAAAGAGTAAACATCACAAGCGTCATTACCCCAAAACCCCAACGGATCTTGCGATAAATACTTGGATATTCGTTATGCTTTAAGTCGGTAACCTTGTCCATGAATAGTCTCTAATCGTGATTCTTCAAAACCTTTGTCTAACGCGGTTCTTAAACCATAAATATGGCTACGAAGTGCATCACTTCCGGGTGGTTCGTCTCCCCATACACTATCGATCACTTCTGTGCGCGAAACCGATGCTGGAGCACGTTGGAGAAGTAACTTTAAAATCTTGGTTTGAATTCGACTCAGCTTAATTTCTTTGTCTTTTCTCGTCACTTTGCCTGTGCGCGCATCTAAACAAATGTCCGCAAACTTGAGCGTTCCAATATCTTGCCTTGGGCCGCGATTAGCCAAAGCATGAACACGTAAACTAAGCTCTTCCATCGCAAATGGCTTCATTAAATAATCATCGCCTCCCGCTTTAAATGCCGCGATTTTGTCATCTAACGTATCTTTTGCGGTTAGGAAGAGGATTGGCGTTCCACAGAGCTGATCTTGTCGAAGTTTCTGTACCGTACTAATGCCATCGAGCTTAGGCATCATGATATCCATGATGATTACATCGTAATGACTATCCTCGATTAACTTCAGTGCGGCTTCACCATGATACGCACAATCGATAATCATGCCTTCAAGCTCAAGATAGTCCGCAATCGTCTCCGATACGTTGTGGTTGTCATCTACAATTAAAATTTTCATAAAAATCACATTTCTTCACGATCTCTTCACGATATGCCCAATAAGATACAGGCAATTTCCTAAACTAGCTCGTAAATTGAGGTTAATACAATGAAAAAACTCGCTCTTATTTCTGTAGTAGGTTTGGCATTGTCTGGTTGTGGTGGTTCAGGTGGTGGCAGCAATAGCGATAGCACGCCAACTCAACCAGTAGTGAAACCAAGTGTAGCGATTGGCTCTGTTGAAGCGGTCAACGCTGAAGAAAACACGTTAACCGTCAATGGATATACATACCATGTGTCTGGGGTGGTTTATGGCGATACATCAATGCAATTAGCCGATGTAGAACCCAAAATGATGGTTCAAGTAGGAACAGATGTTCGTAAAGCGTCTGACGATGGCTTCTTAGTAACACTTGAGCCAACCATTACCGGACGTGTTACAGCAATTGATTATGTGAAGAAAACATTTACAGTAAACGGCGTAGATCTGCAGTTTGACGGTTTAAGTGATGATATAGAGATCAACGACTGGGTGATGGTGTCATCCTTGCCGACTGCTGATGCGGGTTATCGAGTGTTGTCTGTGGTCGAAATCGACGTAGATAACGATTACCCAACTCTTGGAAGCTACTACGAACTGGAAGGTCGCATTACTAGTATCGATGAAAATGCTGGCACGTTTAAGCTTGGTACAAATATAACCGTATCTTACGACAACATTAGCCAACTTAGCATCGGCCAATGGGTGGAAGTAGAAGGTGAAATGCAAAACGGCACCTTTATGGCAAATGAGGTAGAAGTTGAAGGCTACGACGTCATAAGCAATGACAGCGATGTGGAAGGCATCGTGACTTGGGTTGCAAATGATTACAGTGAGTTTTCATTAAACTACCGAGGTGCATTCTTCATCGATAACGCAACACGATTTGAAGATGGCAGCAAAGCGAACCTAAAACAAGGTCAAGAAGTGGAAGTAACGTCTGTCATGAAAAATGGCAAACGCATCGCTACCGTTATTGAGTTTGAGCAACCAGACTTTGACGATAACAACCAATGGCAAGGTAAAGAATTTGAATGTGAAGGATACGTATCAAACTACGATGCTGAAGCAAGAACATTTAACATCGAGCGTTGCGAAAACGACGCAGATCAATTGCTAAACAACACTACCGTTGTGATTGATGCACAAACACGCTTCCAAGGCATCGAAGAACTTAACCTAAATGGTGCTCGTGTCGAAGTCGATGGTGTAATCATCAACGACCAAAATATTGCCCGTGAAGTGGAGTTGGACGTTTACGACAACTGATACCTTCTACGCTAAAGAAAAAGTGTCACTTCGGTGGCACTTTTTTGTTTTTCTATTTTTAAATCCTCTCTCTTCTTTTGGCTCACTTTAGTAGCGAAACCTTACAGTAAAAAAAGAGCGCCGATTGACGCTCTTTCCGATCTCTAATTGATAACCAATTATGCGGCCTCTGTCTGACCTATCCAATGATAATGGTGGTTGGCTTTTTTACCCACTAAACCGAGCTCTGCCAATTCCTCAAACACCTTGTCTACCTCTTCCGCAGATAGCTTAAATTGTTTGGCAACGGCTTTTTTTGTGCACGTAATTTGATGCGTTTTAAGTGCATCGCTCACTTGCTCTAACAACGTTTTCGGTTCCTTTGGTTCTTCTGGCTCCGGCGTTACTGGTATTTCTTGCTCTTCTTCCTCTTTGATATGAGGAAGATATCCCGCTGGCTCTGGATCGATATCGCGAACCGTTTTCAGTATCATGCCCTCATTTCGGCGATAGAAATGTCTGAACCGTTGCTCTTCACCAATCAGGCCGACAAAAAATGCAGCAAAGAAATCCAACAGAATCGAAAGAAATACAACCAAGCCAAGCTGAGCTTGCTGAGAGGTGGTACCAAATGCGTTGGCTAGGCTATCAATCAAACCAATCACTGAGCCTTGCGTGACCGGTGGCAAACTATCACGTTCCATAGCCAAGCGTTGCTGCTCTTCGCGTAAGGTTTTGTTTTGCTCCTGAATGCGAGTTACACCGGTCGCGATACGCTCCATCTCGATGTATTTCTGCGCTGCCATATTGTTGAGCTCAATCTGTTTATCGATTGCCGCAATTTGGCGATTAAACGCTTCCACTTTCGCCTGCTCTACCGAAATATGACTTTGTGCGCTGTTTGTTGCACTGTTAATGCCACCAATACTACCGCCAATGGAGATCGCAGCTAAGACTAAATAAAACACGAGAGCGGTGGCCGCCCCTGTATAGTTGCGATGGGCTCGGCGCTCACCGTATTCATACCAAGCGTAGAACTTACCCGCTTCAAAAATAATCGCTAAACCACCAAATAAGGTTTGCATCATCGGGTTTTCGTCGATCGACAAAAACAGCAATAGAGAAAAAATAGTCGATGCTAAAATCGCAGCACCAGTGAATGCGTATACACTCACCATGGCAAATCGACCTTTAGGGTATCGATATCCAATCTGTTGTTCGTATTTCATTTGAGAAATTTCTTAAGATTAATCGCCCCTCCGACTAAGTAGGACGGACGTTCTGGCATGTACAAAGGAGCGCAGAATACCGTATCCTTTATTAAATTACTGTCATAATTCCGTTAATGGAAAACAAGTGAAGATTCGGTGTGCATTTTGAATCGATATCAGCCAAATCCAGCACGTAAAAACACCACCACGACACTCACTAACCGAAGCTTCAGTGACATATAAGAGAGATTAATTCGCTATCTTCAAAAGCGACTAGGCAAGACTGACAAGTTGAATTGGAGGTTATGAATGCCAGCCGAATCAAGACATTAAAGCGTTAAAAATAGGCAATAAAACAAATAATGCACACTTGCATCACCTTTTAGTAAAGTGATAATTACATTGTTTGGTTAATTTGTTAGTATCCCGCGCCGAAGAAGATAAGCACTCAATTGTATGGAAAACACTCTAATACAGCATAAACACCATCGCTTGCACGCTATTGCGGTTATTATCGCGGTGTTGTTTCAGTTGTATTTAGCGTCCACAGCGACTCTTAACCCAACACAAGTTCACAGCACAACCTGGCTTAACAAAGTTCAAAGTGAAAAGGTCTTACTGTGTACCGCAGATGGTTTCAAATGGGTGGATATCAATACGCTGATTGAAGCTAACGCTCAACCTTCTTCTACGCTCATTCAAGATCTTAATTTACATGAAGGCTTTCAGTTTGAGTGTCCGCTTCTTCAAGCGGTTCAATTCTTTCTTTTGGTTGCGATTGGGCTATACCTGACTACCATCCATTGGCTGCGCCGAGTCAAGAACGCCCTGACGCCTTACCGATTTTCAAAATGCGATAGGCTCGTTTACAAACACATCGCGCCTAAGCACTCTCCGCCGAGTGTTTTTCCTGCCTAACAGGCATCTAATCATTAACAACTTTATTCAAAAATAACGATGACTCTGTTTGTTGTCCATTCAGAGAAGCTATTCATTCAAAAGGAAAAACACATGCTTAAATCATTAAAAACCGCCGCTATCGCGCTTATTGCTGTCATCGCTAGCCCACTGAGTTTAGCGCACGATTATGAAGCAGGAAAAATTCATATCGACCATCCATGGAGCCGCGAAGCGCCACCAAACGCACCTGTTATCGGTGGTTTTTTTCAATTAACCAACCACGGTGACAGTGAAGATGCATTGATCGCAGCAGAAAGCCCAATCGCAGGACATGTCGAAATTCACACGCATAAGAAAGAAGATGGTGTGATGAAAATGATTAAGATTGACGAAGTGCGCGTTCCAGCCAATGACTCAGTGTTGTTTAAGCCAGGCAGCTTCCATTTAATGATTTTCAATCCAACACAAGCGCTCAAAGAAGGTGACCGCTTCCCTATGACGTTAACATTCAAAAACGCGGGTAAAGTGGAAGTAGAAATGGCGGTTGAAAAACAAGGTCACATGGAAAAACACATGCACCATTAATGACGTAAACAAAAATGCCCGCTGATTTAGCGGGCATTTTTATTTCAGCTTAGTAGAAATCATTATTCCGATAGATCATAACCCGATTCTTCAGAAGAATAGCAGCGAGTAGCGCTTAGCGAGACGAAGTCATATACATAACAGCATGCTCGGACAATAAATTCTGAATCACGCTCGTCCCTCGCGGTTCAGAATGACGTTGAAATATCTAAGAACCCCCAAAAGGTTCCCTACTCACATGAAATTCAATCTCTCAGCGAAGTCTTCCAACCATCATTTGATAAGCCTAAGCGAAGCCATAAATTTGGTAACAATGCCCATGGCGCAATTAGTTTTCTTTCTACTTGAAACAGACCTCAGCCCAACGAGCTAGGCCAGCAGTTACCGAGCCAAAATAATTTCCACTGACAACCGGAATATTTGGCAGTACGGTTTGTACCGCATCGCGCAAGATTGGCGAGCGTGCCGAACCACCAGTCATAAAGATAGCGTCGGGTTTCACCCCAGCTTGCTCTACCGCTTCTGTCACCAACGCCGTCATTTTATTCTTCGGCGACTGAATCGCTTCGATCATTTCGTCTCGTTGCACATCGACTTCAATCAGTTCTGACAGTAAGTTGATGCCAGTTCGGTAAGATGCTTGCTCTGAAAGCGCCACTTTCGCTTCTTCGGCACGGCGAACAATGTTGTAGCCTAAAGACTCATGATACACCTCTAGCAAACGAGCAAGCTTTTCTGGCTCTTGAGCCTGCTTTTGAAGCAACTTCAACGCGGATAGATTCTCTCGAGAATAGAAATCACTCTGCGCTTCTACATTGTTGATTGCTATCGGGTTCCAGAATTGGGTGGTCGGCATCACAATACCTGACTCCATTTTGCTTTCCATGCCAAACGGGAACATGAGCTGCTTAAATGCTAACGCGATATCAAGATCATTCCCGCCGACGCGCTGGCCACTATGAGCTAACAAGCTCGCTGTCCTATCCGCTTTGCCACGCCAAGACGGACCCATTTGAATCAACGAGCAGTCCGTTGTACCACCGCCAATATCGACCACTAGAATGGTTTTGTCTTCGCTGAGTGTCGCTTCATACTCTAGGCCCGCCGCGACAGGCTCAAACTGAAACTCCACATTTTGGAAGCCAGCACGTTTCGCTGCCCGTAACAAAATACGTTCAGCCTGAATGTTAGCCGTTTCACCGCCACGCCCATGGAAGTTAATTGGCCGGCCGATAACAGCATCGGTAATACTTTGCTGCGCATCGTTTTCGGCTTGCGACTTAATATTGTCCATCATCGCGCAGACAAGATCTTCGAAGAAAGCCAATTGCACGTCACGCAAGCCAGAAGCGCCAAGAAAAGACTTCGGCGACTTTACGTAATAGATATCACGAGGATCTTCCAAATAGAGATTAAGCGCCGCCTGACCAAATGCAATGTCGTCAGATTCGAGATCAATACTTTCTTCTCGGTTTAAATTGATTGCCCGGCGTAAAACCTGCTCACCAACTTGATCTAATGGTTTAATATCTCGATGGCGAAATAAGTGCTCGGATACCGATTCACGAGTCGGTGCAGCAAGGGTGGAAGGAATAAATGGACTGCTCCCTTCTAGGTTAAGCATTACTGGCTCACCCGATTCCATTTTTGCCACTGAACAGTTTGCAGTGCCATAGTCAAAGCCGATAAACATAGTTCCTCCCACTAATAAGGGCCTGTAGACCGTTAAAAAGCTGGCAATGCTAACTTAATGGCATAGGAATTACTATCCTAAAATCGTGTGTAATTTAACGTGGCAAGTCTATCTAACGTTTATTGCTCTCTTTTTTCATAGATGGCAAAACAACCGCAACCAATAACGCTAATAATAAGAATACAGGAGTAAGCGTTAACCCGTGCCAGATCGAATAACCGTCATGGAACAACCAGAAAATACCAACAGTCAAGAGATACGCAAAGTAACTGCAAAATACTAAGCTAATTGCAACAAAGCGCGTTCGATTGATAATAAGAATCCGCACTAGATACTGACTGAGAATACCAGAACAGTGCATGGCAAGCTGCCAATTGATGATAAAGAAAGCAAGCGCAATAAACCCTGCAACCACTAGTGAATCGTGAGTATTTAAAATAAAGTAGCTACCAAATCGGCTTATGATGATCGGGTAATCCCCTTCATATACTGTTGACCAAGATATCGCATTTGCTGCTGCAATATAATTCGCAAAATAAGCGATGGCGTAAAAAGTCGTTTGAGAACTGAACGGCTGAAATACATCCGTACAATATCCTCGCCATTCTTCTTTGTTGGCGGTAGGTCCAACCCAGTTACGTTTTTGATGAGCGACGCGCTCGGCGAATGCAGGTCCGTTGCGAAACAACAACCAAAATATATACAGTGAAAGTATGACCAAGAGTATCGAAAACATACCCTTCCCCCTCAGAAATTATCGGCTCCACTGCCAATGGCGTTGGGGTCGTAAACTGCACTTCCCTGCTATACCTATTTCATTTATCTGAACTTATTATTTTATTGCTGCCAAAACTTATTTAACGACATGCTAAACAGAAACATGGTCTCACTGATGCTTAAGCTCAAAAACCTACTTGTAGGTTTAGCACACAAAAACAGGGCCTGCAGAATGGAGAAAAGGAAATCGCGACTTATTAACGAACATGAAAACGCTAACTTGCTACGGTGACCGCGATGAGGGGAGAAGCATTCAAAGCGGTCATACATGCGGGAGGAACAGCTATTTCTCTAGCTTCTCTTCAAATACACCAATCTCTCTACCCAGCCAAATCGCGCGTTCCGTATGATCGAGCAACTCTTCTTCACTCACAGGATGGATAAGCACAGAAAAATCACCTCGAATTGTATCGAGCCAAGCCAAAAACTCTTCACTCAATGACTCTAGATGAATTTCAAACATCGGCATTTTATGTGGGCCAACCAATCTTCCAACCAAAGGAAACACACGCAGCACATCTTGACGCTCTTGACGGATGATCTCGTTCAAGGCTTGCGCTTTATCTTGTTCTCTTAAAGGAAAATAAACATGAGCGTGATACATAATTTCTCCATAATCACTTCGACTTGAGCGCCATCTACTGCTGATAAGCTCAAGGACCGCCGAGGGTATACATTTGTAATGCCGTCACCCTACCTTGATTCCACTCTGTTGGGAAGAAGTTATGTATTCTCATAAGGCCGGAGTTTCGGGCACAACAAAAAATCTCAATACAACACATAACAACTACTTGAGTTGATTCATTAATAATGACTCACTTTGTCAAATTTTACAGCCAAATTTTGTTGCAAATATGTTTCATTAACCAGTAATTAAATTCGAGTTTAAAAATACCACCAACAAAATAACAGCACATTACTCTGCCAAATCAGGGTGTAAGCAAAACTTTACTACTGGTCAAAAGTCAAAATGAAGCACAATTTAACAATTTGTTTACACTTATTGTATCTGGCTATACCACGATTTAGTTAGAGGGTTAGATGCAGAAAAAATGTTTCTCTGTGTCTTGCGATGAAATAGCCGCAGCGGTGTTATCGAAAAATAGTTTAAAGGACGTACAGATGCCTACAGCTATAGAAAACACAAGCAACCTTAGGTATGGCCTTTGCGCTGATATCAGAGTTTGAGTACCCATACAAACTCTGGTTTGATATGAACAGCTGCAGTCCAAAAGACACGCAGCGTCAAAAGGAGCTTGAGATGAACGTTCAGGCATTACCCATGCATCGGTTTATCGACCATCATGGGGACCTAGTCGGCCAACTACCCAACTGGGCTGACACTGAAACTTTGGTCGGGTTTTACCGAGACATGGTATTAACTCGTACTTACGACAACAAAGCCGTTGCGTTGCAACGCACCGGAAAGTTAGGGACCTACCCTTCGCACCTAGGTGCTGAAGCCATCGGCATTGCGGTCGGCAGAGCGCTGAAAGCCGATGATGTATTTGTCCCTTACTATCGCGATATGCCTGCAATGTGGTGTCGTGGTATTGGCATGGAGAAGAATCTTCAATACTGGGGCGGTGATGAGCGCGGTAGTGATTTTGCTCCTGAGGGCAGCCCAGTTCCTAGCCGAGATCTTCCATTCTGCGTCCCCATTGCGACGCAATGTACGCACGCTGTCGGGGTGGCTTCCGCATTGAAAATTCAAGGTAACCATGAAGCTGCGCTAGTCATGTGTGGCGATGGCGGTACATCCAAAGGGGATTTTCTAGAGTCAATAAACTGTGCGGGTGCTTGGAATATTCCACTTGTTTTCGTTGTGAATAACAACCAGTGGGCAATTTCAGTGCCGCGTAGCCTTCAATGTGCTGCCGATTTCTTATCAGAAAAAGCGCAAGGCGCTGGTATACCGGGCATTACGGTAGATGGTAACGATGTCGTCGCCGTTTATGATGCAACCAAGACCGCACTTGAGAGAGCGAGAAAAGGGAAAGGCGCAACACTCATCGAAGCGGTCAGTTACCGATTAAGTGACCACACTACTGCCGATGATGCGACTCGTTATCGTAAAGAGGACGATGTTCAAACCGCATGGCAATACGAACCTATAGCACGTCTTAAAACGTATCTCCTTAATCAAGGAGCTTGGAGCGATGAACAAGAGCAACAATGGCTAGAATACTGCAAGGAACAAGTGGAACTGGCAGTTGAGCGCTACCTCAGCTTACCGTCACAAGCACCTGAAACTGGGTTCGATTATTTGTATGAATCGCTTCCCCAAGAGCTTCACGCTCAAAGAGATGAACTCATCAACAAAGCAATGCGAATGCAGGGAGGCAAACATGGCTGAGCTAACGTTAGTTGAAGCAGTAAACCTCGCTCTGCACCACGAAATGCAACAAGACCAAAATGTTGTCGTGTTAGGTGAGGACGTAGGTGATAATGGTGGCGTATTCCGTGCCACCGTAGGGCTCAAACAAGAGTTTGGTCTCAAACGAGTGATCGATACGCCACTCGCTGAAGCGTTAATCGGCGGTGTTGCGGTCGGTATGGCAACGCAAGGATTACGACCTGTCGCCGAATTTCAATTTCAAGGTTTTGTTTTTCCGGCAATGGAGCACTTAATGTGCCACGCGGCACGCATGCGTAACCGAACTCGTGGTCGCCTCACTTGCCCTGCGGTTTTTCGTGCGCCATTTGGTGGCGGTATTCACGCTCCAGAGCACCACTCAGAAAGTGTAGAGGCGCTATTTGCGCACACTGCTGGCTTTAAAGTAGTGATTCCTTCTTCACCTCAGCGCGCATACGGCCTGCTTCTCGCCGCGATTCGAAGCAATGATCCTGTTATGTTCTTCGAACCGAAACGCATTTATCGAACCGTAAAGTCTGAAGTCGTTGATAATGGCGAAGCACTTCCACTCGACACCTGCTTCACCTTACGTAAGGGGCGAGATATCACGCTTGTTACTTGGGGCGCATGCGTCGTAGAGTCACTTCAAGCCGCACAGACCTTATCTAGTCAAGGAATTGAAGTCGAGGTGATTGATTTGGCGAGCATTAAGCCAATTGATACCGCAACGATTTTCAGCTCACTAGAAAAAACCGGACGTTTACTCGTTGTTCATGAAGCGAGTAAAACTTGTGGTGTGGGCTCTGAGCTTTTAGCTCGAACAGCCGAACACGCCATGTGCTTACTAAAAGCCCCACCTAAACGAGTAACTGGAATGGATACCATTATGCCTTATTACCGTAACGAAGATTATTTCATGGTTCAGGAAGAAGACATTGTGACCGCAGCGCGCGAACTCGTGGAGGATTGGAAATGAAGACGTTTAACTTACCCGATCTCGGCGAAGGCCTCGCTGAATCAGAAATTGTAAAATGGCACGTTAATGTCGGTGACATGGTTAAGTTGGATCAAGTGATCTTAACTGTCGAGACAGCAAAAGCGACGGTCGACGTTCCCGCCCCCTACTCGGGCCGTGTAGTCAGCCGCCATGGGGAAGAAGGTGATATCGTCAATATTGGCGCATTGCTACTCGAAATTGACGAAACTGGCGCAGAGCGCGGGGCAACGGTAGAGAAAAAAGAGACCGCTGACGCCGCAACCGTTGTCGGCAATGTTTCTCATCAAGCGCATCACGTTAACGTCGATGACTTCTGGATTGGAGGCAATCACAACACGACTGAGAGTAATCTAGTTACTGCTCTACCGTCGGCTCGTCTATTGGCACAAAAACTTGGGGTAGATCTTAATCTCGTGTCAGGCAGTGGTCCAAACGGTCTTATCGTTGATGCCGACATTTACGACGAAGCCGGAAAACAGCGTCCGGGCACAGAAGTATTGAAAGGTGCTCGACGCACCATGGTGTCCTCGATGACTGAGTCACACGAGCACGTTGCTGCCGTGACCATTACAGAAGAAGCGTTGTTGGAAGACTGGCTGCCGAACGAAGACATCAGTATCCGTCTAGTTCAAGCGATTGTTCATGCGTGTCAGGAAGAGCCCGCTTTAAATGCTTGGTTTGATGCAGAAACCATGACGCGTTGCGTGCACAATACAGTTAACCTTGGTATTGCTGTAGATAGCCGTCATGGCTTGTACGTACCCGTATTGCGCCACGCAGATGAATACGAGCCACAAGATGTTCGTCGTTGGCTCGATCAAACTGTTGAAGGGATCAGAGAGAGAAAAATCGGTCGAGAGCAATTGCAGCACGCGACGATTACGCTTTCCAACTTCGGAGCGATTGCCGGCATTTACGCGACACCTGTCGTCACACCTCCGCAAGTCGCTATTGTTGGTGCTGGTCGAATACTCGACCGAGTGGTGATAAGAAATGGTCAAGCAATTTCGGTGAAAGCAATGCCGCTATCCGTAACGTTTGATCATCGCGCTTGTACTGGTGGTGAAGCAGCAAGGTTTACTAAAGTGCTTGCAGAACACCTGCAACGCCCGAGCGAAAAGTAACTGGTAAAAACCAAATGATAAAGGCTTCCAGTTCGGAAGCCTTTTGTTTGAGAGAACAGATTATATCTACAGCTTCGCTAGCAACTCCGGCATCACCTCAAATAAATCGCCGACCAACCCATAGTCAGCGATGTCAAAAATAGGCGCATCGGGATCGCTGTTAATTGCGACAATCACCTTTGAGTCTTTCATTCCCGCTAAATGTTGAATAGCACCAGAAATTCCTACAGCAATGTATAATTCAGGTGCAACAATTTTACCGGTTTGCCCGACTTGATGGTCATTAGACACATAACCCGCATCGACCGCTGCTCGGGACGCTCCTACCGCTCCACCTAGCTTGTCAGCCAATTGTTCGACTAAAGCAAACTTCTCTTTACTCCCGAATGCACGACCACCCGATACCACCACTCTAGCCGCTGGCAATTCTGGTCGCTCACTTTCTGGCGTTTGCTGCGAAATAAACTCACTCAGTTTGTTGATAATCACTGTATCGACTTGAGTAACCTTAGGGACAACTGGCGTGTCTAACAGCTCTACGGCATCAAAAGCCGTACTTCGTATGGTCATAACTTTATAGAGGTCGTTCGACGTGACTCTCGCCAATGCATTCCCGGCATATATTGGACGAATCACCGTATCGATAGACTCGATGGTCATCACATCCGAAAGTTGCCCTACATCGAGCAACGCCGCCACGCGAGGCATTACATTCTTACCAAACGTACTGGCAGGAGCAAGAATGTGCGAGTAATCTCTGGCTACTCGTGAAATCAAAGGCGCAATGTTTTCCGCTAACCCATGCTCGTATTCCTTTGCGTCAACCCAGATAATTTCTGCAACGCCCTTAACACACTTCAACTCATCCAAAACCGATTGGCACTGATAACCAATAAGCAATACAGAAACAGGAAGCGATTTATCACCATCCTTGATATCAAATGCCGCTTTAATTGCACACAGCGTCCCTACAGCCAACGACTGGTTGTCATGTTCCGCAATGACAAGTGTTGCTAATGGTCGGTCGTCCATGGTCATGCCTCGTATAACACGTCAGATCCATTACTTGAGCTTAGTTCACTTCACGTTAACGTCAACTGAGCTATAGTTTTCTGTATAGAAACCAAAAACCTGTCACGCAGATGACGATAATAGAAAGGAAGCAGATAGATGGAACGAGAATGCATGGAGTTTGATGTCGTGATCGTGGGAGCCGGACCTGCGGGCTTAAGTGCCGCTTGTCGCCTAGCTCAACTCAACCAAGATAGTGAAGGTGACGCACTTTCAATTTGCGTTGTAGAAAAAGGCTCAGAAGTGGGCGCACATATTTTATCTGGCGCTGTTTTTGAAACCAATGCCTTGGATGAACTTTTCCCCGATTGGAAAGAAATGGATGCCCCGCTATCAGCCTCAGTTCAGCAAGACCATTTCCTTTATCTTACTACTGAGCAAAACCATATTCGCGTCCCTCATTTCCTTACGCCACGTCCAATGATAAATGGCGAAAATAATTATGTAATTAGCCTTGCCAACCTTTGCCGTTGGCTCGCTAACCAAGCAGAAAGTCTTGGGGTGGAAGTTTTTCCTGGCTTTGCCGCTGCAAACATCAATTATGATCAGAGTGGCGCCGTGACAGGCATTAATACGAGCGATATGGGACTAGATAAGAACGGCCAAGCCAAACCTAACTTTGAGCCAGGTATCGAGCTAAAGGCAAAATACACCCTTTTTGCTGAAGGTTGTCGCGGACATCTGGGTAAAGAACTTATTCAAAGGTTCGACCTAGACGCAGGCAAGCAACCTCAGCACTACGCGCTTGGCTTAAAAGAGATATGGGAATTACCCTCTGACAGCAAGGATGTATCTGGCAGTGTTATCCACTCCGCTGGCTGGCCTTTGAGCGAGACAAATACCACTGGCGGCGGTTTTCTATATCATATGGAAAACAACCAAATCGCGGTCGGTTTGATCGTAGATTTAAACTACAGCAACCCTTACTTAAGCCCGTTTGACGAGTTTCAACGCTTTAAGCATCATCCAGCTATCAAGCAACACCTAAAAGGTGCCCAACGTATCGCATATGGTGCAAGAGCCATTGCAAAAGGTGGACTTTCTTCTCTGCCGAAACAGCAATTCCCCGGCGGTTTATTGATTGGTTGTGATGCAGGGACTTTGAATGTCGCTAAAATTAAAGGCAGCCACACAGCCATGAAATCCGGAATCATTGCAGCAGAAGCTGTATATACCGCCCGACAAACTGGAGCTTCTGAGCCAGACTACCTGTCATTGTTTGAATCATCATGGTTGTATGACGAGCTCACCGAAACACGTAACTTTGGTGCGAACATCCACAAGTTTGGCAGCATACTGGGCGGTGCACTTTCGACATTTGAGCATAACCTATGGCAACCACTGGTTAAGAAGCCGTTACCTTGGACTGTCAAGGACTATTCGTACGATCACGAACAGTTAAAACCTAAACAAGAGTGCCAACCAATTACATACCCAAAACCAGATGGTGAAATCAGTTTTGATAAGCCTTCGTCGGTATTTTTGTCGGGAACACAGCACGAAGAGAACCAACCTTGCCACCTTGTTCTGACTTATCCTCACATTCCAATTGATGTGAATTTGGGTATGTATGACGAACCGAGTCAGCGCTATTGCCCCGCTGGGGTTTACGAAGTGGTGGAAGTGGACAATAAGTTGAAGTTTCAGATAAATGCCGCCAACTGCGTGCATTGCAAAACCTGTGATATCAAAGACCCTTCACAAAACATCACATGGAAAGCGCCAGAAGGCGGTGGCGGACCAAGCTATCAAAACATGTAACCAAAGAACCACTTAAAGTGCAGAAGCAGTGCATTTACTACTGCTAATTTGTAAAGTGGTTAAGCAAAAAGTCGGTAGCTAACAGCGGCAGATAAAGAAAAACAGCACCTGATGATTCAATCAGGTGCTGTTTACTAAAATAACTTTATCTTCAGGTAATATTAATCCACGCTAAAAACTTGGTGATGGAACAGCTGATCAACGATTTCATGAGATGTCGCTGACGACCCTAGCTCCAACCCTGATAAATCAAAGTTCTCTAATGCCACTGACATTGTGTTGCTGCCTTCTCCAGTAATCGTCAAGTTCAGAGTATCTTGGGCACTATCGTAGTCTGCGCTTACGTGTTCCAACAAGTTATCCATATCCGTTGTGTCGTCACCGACAAACTCAAGAATGTCACTCAAATCCAGCTTGTCTTCATCCAGCCTAAAGTCTTTAATCACATCTCTTGATGACGTCATGTCCAGTGATTCTTGAGTAAAGGTGAAGGTGTCAATACCCTCTCCACCTGTCAAGATGTCACTGCCTAGACCTCCCGTCAGGATATCGTTTCCAAGCCCACCAACCAGAATGTCATCGCCTGCGCCACCACTCAACGTATCTTCACCTGCTTGTCCTAGCAAAATATCAATGCGTTCGCCACCAGTGATGCTATTCGCAAACTCATCTCCCACCGACGCATGGCGCTCAGTTTGCACAATATCGGTGCCAGAATCGTTCAATGTAAGTGTAAAGACGTTTTCACTTATGCCACCTTTACCATCAGACACTTTAAACAAGAAATGCAAATCCGCCTGCTGGTCTCCCTGTAGAGTAAGCTCATCGCTTTGAGTAAAGCTATAACTGCCATTGGATGACACTTCCAAAGTGCCGAACGCTGTCTGGATATGAAGCTGACCATCTACGTCACTGGATGAAGAAACTAACGGCTGATTTACGGTTACACCGTGCAGATCTGCGCCCAGCAGAGTGAAATCGCCTTCTGCCAAAGAAACGGTCATGCTATCACCATCAGCGTCCTGGCTTCCCGCCAGTAACTCACCGGCAATTGGATCGGGAGAGAACTGGTTTAGGTACTGCCCCAAGTCTTCACCTGAGTCGATAAACACCACTTTGTCGCTAAGCTCATCTAGAGCCTCTGCTGCTTTGACATTATCAGAGAGAGCAATACCAATCCCATATACCTTGGCGTCATGAGTCTGTTTGTAATCTTCCCAGCGCTCGGCTAGATCAGGAGAAGTAACAGCGCCCTCGCTAGGGTTGGGTTCGCCATCTGAGATAAAGAATATGGTGTCCTTACTCTCAGACGGTTTTTCTGGACCGAAATAGTCCCAACCATCCTGCCAAGGGTAAACGGCATTACTTGCCTCACCAGGCTCCATTACAGCCTCTAAAGCTTTATCGTAATCCGTATTGGTACCGTATTCTACGTCACACCAGTTGCGCACATATTCTGACACTTCATTTTGGAAACTTAAATCGTTTGGATCACGGCCATTCATCTCTGGTGGGCGTGTCATCAACTCAACTTCACTCAAGGTCAGCCAGCTATGTGTGGATGTATCTCCGTCGAAACGTACCAGGCGGATATAGGTATTTGATTCTCCTCCATCGGCAATCATGTTTTCAACCATGGAATGTAACGCTGCTGCTGCTTTGTAAGCTCTCGATTCAGTTTTCGGTGCGGTTGCCTCACGACCCACGGTATTTTCACCGTCAAAGGTGCGGGTCATGCTGTTCGAGTGGTCGAACACTACCGTCACTTTATTGATCGGTAAGTCTTCCATCTGAGCAAAGCCCTGAACTGGAGATGAGGTTGGGGCATGGTTCTCAGTGACATTCAGGATAACCTGAGTTGTATCGGTATCCACACCATCGCTTGCAGACACTTCCAACTGATACGTTTGCTGAGTCGAGTGATCCAGTTTTACACCATCTTTCAGCCAAATCTCACCACTATTAGAGTCAACACGGAATAGATCAGCATCACCACCACTCAATTCATACTTTATGGTGTCACTGCCATCCGGATCAAACGCTTCCACCTGGCCGACTAATACCCCAACTTCTTGCTCAGCGACGTCAAAGCTTGCTGTATCTTCTGTTGGCATACCGTTGGCATCGGTGCCATGGGTTTGGTCTGTATCACCGACACTGATGAATTCTGGTGCGCGATCTCGGATATCAATGGTAACTTCACTATTTGTAGTATCACCGTCAGCATCGATAACCGTAACGTCAAGCTTCTCTTGTTGATGACCTACAACATTGCTCGCTTGATAGTCGTAGTGACCATTTTCAAAGTTAATGGTCAGCTTGCCGTGGTTGGTATCAATTTGCGCCAGAGAATGATCCGATATTTTCGTGCCATCGCTGGTAGTGACATCACCGTTTATTTTGTTGTAGTAATATATCTCGCCATCGATAGTGATGTGATCTACCCACTGAGCATCACCGCCATTGTCATCCAGAAGGTTACCTTGCAACTGGCCTGAGACCGTTTTGCTAAGCAAATCCCCAATCTGAGAATCATCTACAACGACAATAGCACTGCCTTTATCTGTCGCGATCGACTCCAGGTGTTCCAGAGACGCACCATTACCGATACCGACAGACCAGATATTTTCAACATCCTGACCGCTACTGCTGATGCCATTTTCCATCGCATTTTGCAGAATGATGCCCTCTTCTTCAGAAGTAGGCTGAACCCGACCATTCACTATGTCCTGATAACGCTGTTCACTTTCAAAATCATCTGATGTTGACCACTTAATCAAGTTTTCACGGGTTTGAATTTCTCCCACGTTCGTTTGATTTGTCCAATAGGTAAAATCGGAAGGTCGACCATCTGAGATAAAGTAAAGCTGGGTATCGGTATTACTAAGCAATGCATCATCTTCTGGATCACTAAGTATTTCATTTATTTGGTCAACGGCCTGGTTATATGGCGTCGATGCATATGGATGTATACCAGAGATAAAGGAATCAATGGCCTCGGCAGAATCTAGCCACTCAGAAATCTGGCCAGATGGTTGTCCGCTGTAAGTTGCAATTCTAAAACTTACTGGACCCAAATCTTGGTATTGCTCAAACATTGACTTAATAGAGTCTTGAGCAAGTTGCCAGCGAGTAACATATTGTCCGTCTGCATCTGTTACCCAGTCGAGCATTGATTCTGACGCATCAAGTGCAATCACAACACTATTACTTTGTGAATCAACATCATTTATTTCGTAGTGAGCTGAAGACGATGACGGTAATGAATCCGTCACATTCAGATGCAAGGTGGCACTCTCAGACTGACCTCCGGCATCCACCTCGACGCTAGCGCGGATATCCAGCATGTCCGCCCCCTGCTCCGCATGATCAAGAGGCATATGTTGATCAACTGTGAAATGACCCGTTTTGCTATCTATGTTGGCTTGAACCACTTTGATGCGGTCGGCACCTGTTCCAGTATAACCAGTTAGAGTGCTCTGATCTGCACTCACTTCAAACACAACCTCTTTACCATCACTGGTGAAACCACCTAGGTTTTGATCGGCGTTGAAGTGATATTCAGCCTCCGTTGCAGAACCGAGGTTTGCGATAAAGTTGCCTTCAGCATGTACGCCAGTATCCGTATCAACTTGAGATTCATCCAATGCTGCGTGTGCATCACTGAGCGACATAGGCTCACCCATCACACTAACGGTAACTTTTGCTTTATCAGTCAGGCCGTCGTCATCACGGATGGTGTATTCGAAGGTATAATCTTTCACTTCACCCGTTTTCAGGGTTTGTTGATCAGCTGGCAGTGACTCTAGGTACTTGGCCGCATCAAAGACCAATTTACCATCTTGCAGACTGAGGAAACTTTCTGATGGATAGTCGATAATAGTCAGAGCGTCACCATCCGGGTCGCTGTCATTCGCCAGAACATCCAGCTCTAACGTGCCTGAGCCGTTGGTCTGGTAAGCTTCATCAAAGGTCGTCAGGTCCGCTGATACCTGAGTAATAAAGTACTCTGAGCCTTTAGGATCAATGACACCGTCTTTATAGCTGGTAGTAGACATTTCAATACTATCGAAGAAACGCCCATCTGCATTGATGTTGACTACTTGATTACCACCACGGGTACCTTCAAACACACCTGTCGCAACCAAGTCACCTTTGTAGTAAGCCTTCCAAACACCGCGCTCAATACCAGGCTCCCAGCTACCGTTCGAAGTGTCTGTCCATAGGTTTTTCACTTCAACTTCAGCATGATCGGCAACCTGACCATTAGCGAAGGAGAAGCGCATTGCTTCACTTTGTCCAGTTGCATCATCATATCGAATCTGACCATCTTGAACCCAGTCTGAGCCGCTGTCTAGCGCAGAACTAACGCCATATTTGTGGTCGCCGTCACCAACATAATCAGCTTTCGATGCATCAGAAACCTTGTTTCCAGATCGCGTATCAATCACATAATAATCAACTGTGATATCAGTGCTATCATCCCAGTTGCTCTGGTCAAGTGTCTTGGTTGTTTTTTCAATGCCCTTATCATCTTCAGCAATAGGGGCTTCATTAATATCGCGAACCAACACTTCGACCTGAGCGGTGTCTTTACCGCCAAACTGGTCACGAGCTTCCACTTCTAGCTGGTAGTTATCGATAGATTCATGGTCCAGATTTGCACCATTTTTGACACTGATCTCACCGGTAAGACTGTTGATTTCAAACAGTTCGCTATGACCGTTTAAGTGATACGTTATCTGACTGTCCTGATCGACATCGAATGCATTTACTTTTCCAATTACACCCGATTGACTGTTTTCATCAACGCTAAACTGGTAACTATCGATGTCGGTTTTACCTTGGGCATCCAGACCAAAGTTGTCATTACTCCCACTAACAAATTCAGGAACATCATTAGTGCCCGTAATATCAATCACGATGTTTTGTTGGGTGCCATCGGTCGCCGTGAGAGTGATGGTGTCTTGTACTTTTTCACCCTCGTCCAACTGTTGAACCTGGCTTTGGTCCAGCGTATACGTCCACTGCCCGTCCACCAATACTAGCTCGCCGTAAGTACCCGTAACGGTGGTGTTTGCAAAAATCGGATCGTCGCCATTATCAACATCATAGATAGTAATGGTACCTGCTGCGGTCACAACATCACCGAGGTTGCCTTCGGTCACCTTGCCCGTGAACGTGCCCGTCACGACTGGCGTGTCTTCGGTGCCCGTAATATCAATCACGATGCTTTGTTGGGTGCCATCGGTTGCTGTCAGGGTGATGGTGTCTTGCACCTGCTCATCCTCGTCCAACTGTTGAACCTGGCTTTGGTCCAGCGTATACGTCCACTTCCCATCCACCAATACCAGCTCACCATAGGTGCCCGTAACGGTGGTGTTTGCAAAAATCGGATCGTCGCCATTATCAACATCAGAGATAGTAATGGTGCCGGTTGCGGTCGCAACATCACCGAGATTACCTTCAGTCACCTTGCCGGTGAACGCACCGTCAACAATAGGCGCGTCTTCGGTGCCCGTAATATCAATCACGATGTTTTGTTGGGTACCATCGGTTGCAGTGAGAGTGATGGTGTCTTGCACCTGCTCACCCTCATCTAACTCTTGAACCAGACTTTGGTTCAACGTATACGTCCACTTTCCATCCAACAATACCAGTTCACCGTAAGTGCCCGTCGCTGTAGTGTTGCTAAACACTGGCTCATCGCCATTATCAACATCAGTAATAGCAATGGTGCCTGTTGCGGTCACCACATCACCGAGATTGCCTTCGCTCACCTTGCCAGTAAACGTACCGTCAACAATAGGCGCGTCTTCGGTGCCCGTAATATCAATCACGATTTTTTGTTGGGTGCCATCGGTCGCCGTCAGGGTGATGGTGTCTTGCACCTGGTCACCCTCGTCCAGCTGTTGAACCTGGCTTTGATCCAGCGTATACGTCCACTTCCCATCCACCAATGCTAGCTCACCATAGGTGCCCGTAACGGTAGTGTTGCTGAACACTGGCTCATCACCATTATCAACATCAGAGATAGCAAGGGTGCCTGTTGCGGTCGCGACATCACCGAGATTGCCTTCGATCACCTTGCCGGTGAACGTACCCGTCACGACTGGCGTGTCTTCGGTGCCCGTAATATCAATCACGATCTTTTGTTGGGTGCCATCGGTCGCTGTGAGAGTAATGGTGTCTTGCACCTGTTCACCCTCGTCCAGCTGCTGAACCTGGCTTTGATCCAGCGTATACGTCCACTTTCCATCCACCAATACCAGCTCACCGTAAGTACCCGTAACGGTAGTGTTTGCAAAAATCGGATCGTCGCCGTTATCAACATCAGAGATGGTGATGGTGCCTGTTGCGGTCGCGACATCACCGAGATTACCTTCGGTCACCGACCCCGTAAACGTGCCCGTCACGACTGGCGTGTCTTCGGTGCCCGTAATATCAATCACAATGTTTTGTTGGGTGCCATCGGTCGCCGTGAGAATGATGATGTCTTGCACCTGATCACCCTCGTCCAGCTGTTGAACCTGGCTTTGGTCCAGCGTATACGTCCACTGACCATCCACCAATACCAACTCACCGTAGGTGCCCGTAACGTTGGTGTTTGCAAAAATCGGATCGTCACCATTATCGACATCAGTAATAGCAATGGTGCCTGTTGCGGTCGCAACATCACCGAGATTGCCTTCAGTCACCTTGCCCGTGAACGTGCCCGTCACGACTGGCGCATCTTCAGTGCCCGTAATAGAGATCACAACTTCATGCTCAGTGCCATCTACAGATAAAACGGTAATACTTCTGATGATTGGGTCACTGTCATGATCCAAAGCCTGCACTTCTTCGTGCTCATTATTCAGCTGATAATTCCAGTTACCGAAAGCATCAATTGAGAAGACGCCCCAATAACTATCTTGAACCTCACTCTGTGATTGGAATAACGCTTCACCTGTATTTGGATCAGTAACACTGAGGTTGCCAGAAGTTCCAAGAGTCACGTCTTCTTGAACGGCACCTCTATCTTCACCATCAATCAACGCTTCAGTTTCACCAAGCTCTGAGGTTGTGAATCGAGAAATATTAAATAGCGTTGTACTTTGCTCTGTCGTCACGCCGGCGGTTTCAAAAAAAGTACTTGCTAGTACTTCTGCCCCCGTTCGTTCAACAGTACCAGAGGCCGTCAAACTTGAACCCGTAATTTCACCAGCTTCAGTAGCATATTCATCACCTAGTTGACTCGGGTCTTGTCCTTTTTCGATGGCCTCTAATATTTTCGCAAGCTTGTCGGTAGAATCAGTTTGAGCTTCACCTTCTGTGTCAGCAATATATACATGCTGAGGTTGGATCTTCCCCTCTACTAATTCAACGACCACTTCTCCCGGTAACAAGTTTTCTTTAGACGCAAAAGCTTTAATTTGACCATCTAGGCCGATTACAACATAGGTTTGTGCGGTTAATTTTGATGGTCCAACCAAGAGCTTATACCTCATTTAGTAAATACAAAAATCTCAAAGTCCATAAAACTAAGAAAGTAATAAGACTTATTTTCAAGAAGCGATATACACAATTGGGCGTAAGCTAGCATCAATTAACCCACCTAAAACACGCAATTATCCTATCAATAATTTTCATGTTTTAAATTTGTTTTATTTTGCACCGTAAAAACATATGTTATGCGACCTATTTTTAATATTCTTTAAACTTGTCATTAAATTTTCATTGAAATAGCAGCTTACATTCCAAAAAAGCAAGCAAAGGGAAACGTTTGCCTTGGGTAACATTAGTAATCTTTAATATTTATTTTTGAAAAATAACTGGCGTTAAATTATTTGGGGAGATTTTAGTGAAGCTAAGTAATATTAGTATCGCGTGTTTTGGTTTGCTAATACCACTGGTTTCTAGCGCACAAACTTTAGAACAAGCAATAGCGACAACATTTGCAACGAACCCTGATATCAAAAGTGCGTTTAACGAGTATATGAGTAGTCGTTATATTATCGATAAATCACGTGGAGCATATAAACCTAGTCTCGATATTGACGCGGGTATCGGTTACGAGAGCATTCACCCTTCCGACTCTACTGGTAAGAGTGATACCGAGATGACCCGCAAAGATATGGCAATTACTCTTACCCAGTTGATCTGGGATGGTTCAAAAACCCTATATGACATTGATCGTACCTCTGCAGATGCAGAGTCTGTGCGCTATCAGTTACTTGCAGATGCCCAAAATGTTGCGTTAGAAGTCATCAAAGCTTATTTGGATGTAGTAAAAACACAAAAGCTGACTGCGCTTTCCACTAGCAACCTAAACACACATAAGCGAATTTATACTGATATTAAAAAGCGTACAGAGTCAGGAATTGGCTCAGTTGCTGACCTTAACCAGGTTAAAGCTCGTTTAGCAAAAGCTCAAAGTAATGTTTTAGCTGCACAAAATAACCATAAAGACGCTCAAACAGCATTCTTTCGCTTAGTTGGTGAGGCACCAACTAACCTTATTTTTCCGCACGCAGACCAAAACTTTATCCCCAATTCTCTAGACGAGGCCCAATCGCAGGCTTTTGACAATCATCCTGTCATAAAAATAGCACTCGCAGATGTCGATTCTGCCAGGTTCCAATATAAACAAGCGGATGCAAACTATTTCCCAGTCATCTCATTTGAAGCGAAACAAAGCTGGAACGATGATGTAGGAGGAGTAAATGGTCTCAACTCTGAAACACAAGCAATGCTTCGTGTCCGATACAACCTTTACAACGGTGGCCGAGACTCTGCAAACAGTGACAGTATGGCCTATCAACTCAATAAAGCGAAAGACCTCAGAGAGCGAGCATACCGAAGTGTGGAGCAAGAGCTCCGCCTTTCTTGGAGCGCTCTTGAGCTGACTAAACAACAAAAGTCTTTTTTAATACAACACGTTGATTCCATGTCAAACACCGTTATTGCATACCAAAAACAATATCGTATTGGAAAGCGCACCCTACTTGATCTGCTGAACACTGAAAACGAGTTGTTTGAATCACGCAAAAACTACTTAGAAACACAATTTGCGCAGCAATACGCACAATATCGAACCCTGACTTCAACCGGGCAGCTTTTAGACGCATTGCGCGTCGACATACCGGAAGAGTGGACTCAATCGGTGGAGTACTAAATACAATGAAAAAGAATCTTCTAATCACTCTGGCTTTAGTCATAATGAGTCATCATAGTGCATACGCAAAAGATGAGCTGGCGTACATTCCTATACCAAAGGCGAATCAGATTGCTGACCTAAACGACTTGGACCAAGATGGTGTGATAAACGCTCGTGATCTTTGCGCAGGTACTCCAATAGGGGCAGAAGTGGACAATGATGGTTGTGAAACCTATTTGCATAAAGAAGAGCAATACCAACTTAAGATTTTGTTTGATAATGACTCTGCTCTTATTAACCAAATTTTTAAAAACAAGATAGATGAGTTGGCTGCATTTCTTAAAAAATATCCAACCACTTCTATAGAGATACAAGGATACGCAAGTAAGGTAGGACGTGCAGAATACAATTTAAACCTATCTCGCCATCGTGCAGAGAATGTACGCAATCTATTGATAGAAAAAGGAATCCCGGGTGACCGCCTAGCAATTATTGCTTTTGGCGACACACAGTTAGCAGAGCCGGGTATGGATCGTGTCAGCCACGCATTAAACCGCCGCGTTACTGCCACTGTTGTCGGCCAGCAAGGAATGGTTAAAGATGAGTGGACGATATTCACTACCTTCCCAGAAGTAAAATAAACTTATACCCCTGCTTATTTGCATAGATGAGTGGGGGTATTTTCATGTCATTACGCCTAACTAATTAGACACAACTAATAAAACAAACACTAACATTAATCATAACTCACTAATATTATGGCAAAAATTAAAAAGTGAGCCTTTACTCTATATTAGTAGTAATATATTAGAGTCAAAATGAAAACCACCAATACTTTTAAATGGGAAGAAGATAAGCCAATCAATAACACTGAGAGGTTTAAGCAATCACCTTTCTTCACCACAATATGAAATCAATTTATTATATAGCTTTAATAAATCAATCATCTATTGAGGAAACATAATAAAACATGACAGAAACATGTCTTCGTAGATTGAGCCAGTTATTAAAACATTACAAACACTCTCAAACGTATCAGGTAAACCTCGACGATTTAGAACTGGTTTTTTCAACTTCTAGACGCAACATATCTAATATACTGAGAATACTTGACAGCTACAATTGGATCCATTGGGAGCCAGGTCGTGGTCGTGGGAAAGCCAGCACACTAAAAGTGACGGTAACAATACATCAAGCCCTCTACTTTACGATTCGTAATGAAATCAACAATGGTAGCTTTGACGTCATCTCGAGGTTACTTGAGCATTACCGTAGCACCGCTGTAAGCGCACTTAGCCAAGCACTCGCAGAAGTTTCAGAAGAAAACAAAGATTCAAATACACTCATCGTCAGCCAGTATCCTTGGGTAGATGAGCTAACCAGGGAAAGATTACGAAACCCCTTGCCCTGCAAGGACTTGCGAAAGGTAGCTGTTGCTACGGTTCGCTTTTTTCTGCTTTCTTTTGATCCCAGCTTTGAAGCTGGTTTCTTCCGTCAGCA
>NZ_JAMZAP010000027.1:0-59636 GCF_024181785.1 Vibrio sp. Y42_MX_L11 | reverse complement strand
TCGACACACTCGAATTTGGCGGCCAAAGCTTCATAACGGGTGTTCAAGAGCATCAGACTCGGCTGCTTAAGCTTCTTGGTGTTCTGTATGAAGCAGTTTATTCCTAAATTGGCTGCGGAATCTCGGATATAAATTGAAGAAGGTCATCCTCCCTCAATTGGGCTTTGTTGCGTCAAATTTACGCTTGCTAGCTCTTGGCTTTGTAACCCTCGTGTCAGCATATTCTTTTTCATCAGAGGCTTATGCTGAGCAAGTGGCTAGTGGTGAACAAAAAACATTAGTTGTACTCGTCAATTTCCAAGAAAACCCTCAAGAGATCCCGATCTCTAAAGAAGACGCCCATCATGTTGTTTTTAATACCGTTAGCGACTTCTATTCGCAAATGTCCCAGGGGCAACTTTGGCTATCTGGTGATGTTGCTGGAACATTCACCTTACCGATATCAAACCAAATTTGCGATGATGATGCTGTAGCAGCGGAAGCCAACAAAATGGCTGAAACTGCGGGATATCAACTATCAAACTATGACCGTTTTATCTACTTAACAACCAAAACTGGATGTGCATCAGAAGGCTCTGGTAGTCAAGGAGTAACTCCCTCTAGAGCGTCAATAAATGCGGTTTTCGAGCCTCGAGTTATCGCCCATGAATTAGGACATAATTTTGGATTGCATCACGCTTCCGCACTCGACTGTAAAGACGGTACGTTAGCTGGTGATTGCCGTGTCATAGAGTACGGTGATAGCTACGATACAATGGGTAACTACGATATGGGTTACTTTAGCGCCTTCCAATTGGAAAACTTAGGGTGGCAGACCTCCCCTGCTCAAATCATTTCTAGTGATGGTGTTTACTCTATTGATGCCTATGAAGACTTTGAAAGTACTTCATCAAAAGTTTTAAAGATCCCAAGAGGTACCGATCCAATTACAGGTCAGCGCCAATGGTT
This sequence comes from Vibrio sp. Y42_MX_L11, assembly GCF_024181785.1. Lineage (NCBI taxonomy): Bacteria > Pseudomonadati > Pseudomonadota > Gammaproteobacteria > Vibrionales > Vibrionaceae > Vibrio > Vibrio sp. Y42_MX_L11. The sequence goes on along the minus strand of NZ_JAMZAP010000027.1, from coordinate 58,688 downwards.
TTACGTTGAATATCGACAAGCTCTTGGCTACGACAGCTTTTTACGTGACCGTTCGTACATCGTATACCGCCAAGATGTGACAGAAGGTGTGGTTGTGCGCCTAGCGACAGACGGTGATCTTAAAAGTAGCCGCTTGCTACACATGAAGCCTGACTCCACTTTCAAACAATTATTTGGGAGTAATGACTGGGAAGACCCTGCTCTTCCAATTGGTGGAACGTTCACCGATCCAAAAACAGGCGTGTCGATTACTTTGGAAAGTGCTAATGGTCAAAACGCACAGGTCAGTGTCATATTTGGTGGTGAATCCGGGCAATGCGTTGCGACATCGCCTCTACTCTCTCTAACCCCATTATCAGGTTCTGATGCAAATGCTGGAGAAACGTTAGCGTATAATCTTAAAGTGACGAACCAGAATAATACAGAATGTGCAGACGCGACCTATACAACGGCTTTAAGCGTTCCTGACGGGTGGAATTATGACGCAAGCGCCTTGACGGTTCCTTCCGGCATGAGTGCAGAAACGACGGTCATGGTTACGTCAAACAGCGATGCTCAGCCGAACTCTTACAGCATAACCGTTGACGTTATAGATGCTGAAAATGAACAATCAGCCAAAACCGAGCTATCTTACACAGTGTTGTCTGAGTCGACGTCACCACTTGAGGCGGTGAATGATAGCGTAACGATCAGTGATAAATCCGTCGTTCGCATCGAGCAGTTAAATAATGACTCGTTTGTACAATCGACCTCTCTTGCCATTACGGTCGCTAAACCAAACAAAGGCAGCGCCCGTGTACTGAGCGATGGCTCCATTGAATACACACCTTCGAAGAAGTTTAAGAATAATGATTCATTTACTTATACGATCAGTGACGGTCAGTCTTCTTCAACCGCGACGATTAGCATCACCTTACAATCGACTTCTGGTGGGAATGGTGGTGGAAACGGTAAAGGGAAACCGAACTAAATCACGAAACTCATATGAAAAAGCCTGGAGAATACTCCAGGCTTTTTATTCACAAGACGTCAATTAGTTGCTTGGTGCAGGACAAATGTCACAGTCTGCAGAAGCTGTATTCGTCGCTTGAGTATTATCGATTTTCAAGAAACCAACCGCTGTCACAGTATCACGGAAAGATTGCGTTTCTGCATTGCTAAATGCCGTTGGGATATAACTACCAGTATAAGACTGACATTGATCCGAAGCGAGTTCGATATTATCCACTACTGTCACGTCATCAGAAGCATCCTCAGGCGTACCTGAGTCATCCACAACAGAAACATTCACTAAAGTAAGTCCAGGCGTTGTGTTACATACCATTCCCGAGAAGCTCACTTCAGCAATGATACCATTTTCAGTAAGCTTGAAGCCGCTTTCACATGATTTCGTTACACTAATCATTGGAGACAAGCTCAATGACTCACATGGATCACTTGCGGTATCACTAATGGTCGCTTGGCCACCCGGAGTCGCAGCTGCTGTGACTTTCACCGTATTAGTTAGACCATTGCTTGTACTTTCAAAACTGCCGCTGTATGAAGCACTGTCACCTGAAGCAATGGCACCTAAGCTATGTGTAGTACCTGCTTCTAAATCCTCTACAACAACATCGTAGAGCGTACCGACACCATCATTAATCACGTCGCCGCTGTATGAGTAAACGTAACCATCTTCTGTTTCATTCACGACCGCTTGATTACATGTTTTAGTGATATCAACACTACACAACTCAAAGTCACCAACCACAAAGTCTTTCAACTGAGCGGTAATACTGCTTGATGCTCTTGTTTCGGCTGCAAATGAGCTAAAACAGGTGTCTGTTTGTAGAAGTTCAGTAAGGTTTACACCACCTTCAAAGAAGGTTTCTGGAGGGAAGACATTTTCGACACCACTTTTTGGCGTATACGCCCATGGTGCAGGTGAGTCAGTTGTATTGGTTGAAGCACACACATCTTGCGCGCCTGGTGAACACAGTGCATTTGTCTTAACTTTCAAACGTAAGTTTGTCGCAGCACACTGACCATCTTGTGGATCATTGTTAGCAGCTTTAGCACAAGTTGTGTCCCATTCAAGAACCAAAATTTCAGGGCCATCGTTTGCCCCTTGCAAATAATTCACCTGAATCAAAAGGTCTCCAGCAATATGTTGACCCGTGAATGTACCGTCAGGGTTCAGACCCACTGAGTCTTGATAAAACCAAAAACCTAAGAAGGCATCACCGCTGTTACCGAAACGGTCTGCACCAAAGGTGAGTACTAGATCATTGTCGATAATATATGCTGCCGCATACGCATGAAGAATGTCCCCTTTATCAAGTACCGTACCAGTCTTCCAACCAAGTTCCGGTATGTCTTTGATGTCTTTATTACCACCAGTAAATATTGTATCCGGTGTTGCCGTGTCATTCTCAAAGCTAAATACTTGTGCTCCGCCGATGTTTGGCGGCGTTGACCAGTCATCTGGAGCACCTACTCCAGAGTCATCTATCGCATTAGCATTTGCTTCTAACTCAAACACGCCATCTGTTGGTGTTGCAAATGCAGAGCTACCTATTAGCAAGCTTGTAAATATTGCATAAAGAAAGCTCTTCATCGTATGCCAGATACCTGACTTACAAGAATTCATAACCTACTCCTTAGAACGCTTCTAAAGCTAGACGAAGGTCCCTATGTCATTAATTGCCTTTTAAGAAAAAGTGAAAGCGAGATACAACTTTCGTTTCGAGCTCGTATAACGCATAGAGCATGCCACCACTTAAGGTTATGATTTTATTAAACTAAATATTTTCAACAGCGAAGAGAATGAACAGAGTGTTCAATTTTAAAGAAAGAGAAAGAAAACAAAAGAGACAAAAAACCTACGATAACAAAGATATATACGTGTTCTAGGATAATGTTACAGATTGACACTTTATTGTTTACACCTGTGACAGATGCACAAAAGCGACGGTATTGAAACTGTCCACTATGAATATGAAATAGACGCTTACTCACCTGCCCCAACTAATGTGAAGGTGATGTGTAACACCTGTTTGCATAGTGTTACACCCTTTACACATCTAATTGAATACTCATTTAACTAAAACATATTCAATCGTTTAGCGAATAAGTTTTAGCTCAACCATTTATGAAAATATAAACAAACTGTTCCCCCCTCTGTACAAAAATAAAAAATAATCAACAAATACAAAAGGTTAAATGTGGAACACTCTATGCTAGTCAACTGGCGCAGTTTAACTCTGTGAGAAAACTATCACGTATGTGGGCTCAAGGACGTAGCGAGCCCACTTACACAAGGAGGTTTTATGAAAACCATATTTAACTCTTGGTGGGGCAGTAAGAGTTACCGTTGTTCCACTTTATGTAGCCAGAATATACTTACAGCGATCAATATCAGCAGCATGTTTAAGCTGTTTACTTGGGTCATAGCGGTTAGCTTAGTGCTGAGCTCTCAAATTGTTTACGCATCCGCTGGCGACCCTTCAAGCCGAGGCGTGCAACCAATATTTGTTGAAGGGAATAACACCTGTCAACAATTACTTCCAGGGATCGATGGTTTGATAGAATACAAGCTTGAGCCAGTTACAGACGGCACTTTCGGTGATGGCATGCTTGAAGTGGTTATTGATCAACAACCTGGGGCAAAAACCTTCAGTTGGGATCAAGGTGATAGCCCTGTGATTATGCAAGCTATCTTTGTGAAAGGTGGTCCTGACGGAAACCTATATAACTACTTTACAGATGGATTATTGTATCAAGATGATGCCTTACTACATGCACCTGTGGGTAAAAACGGTAGATACTATGGCTTAAGTCATATTTCATTCTGTTACACACCAGGCGTACCAGACATTAAAATCACTAAAACTTGTACATTTGGTGATGTTGTCAATGGTAACACTTTGAAATACAACTATAAACTCACTGTAGAAAACACCGGTGACTTTGCATTGTATGATGTTGTGGCAACAGACACTACAGCCGTTGACAACGATATGGCTGCTGGTGACCATGTGTTCAATTTAGCGATGCTCGCCGTCGGACAAACGCAAGAGTTTAATGGTTCGTTTATTATTGACCAAAACGGTATCACTAACTACGCAGAAGTAAGCGCAGCACTTGAAACTGGTGGTGGTGTTGCGGTTTCTGACAACGCAGATTGGGAATGCCCAAGCCAAAACATCCCTGGTTCATTGTCTCTAGAGAAAGACTGTAGTGTCGTCGTCGTGAATCGATTTGAAGATACTGGTATTAATGAATACGGTCTTCAAGTCAATTACAGTGGTAGTGTATGTAATACCTCCAATGTCACCATTGACGGCATTGTCGTAATCGACAACAAAGACTCGAATCCAATCCAGGTTGGTATGCTTGCGCCTGCTGAGTGTTACGACTTTACTGGTAACTACGAGCCAATCCCAGGAGATGGTGAAGGCCTTCCATTACCGGGTGAAGAAGTCAGAGCGTTTACAGATACTGTGGATGCGAGTGGTGAAACTATCTTCGGTAATGTTGTCGTAGAAGCGATAACAGCGTCTGCAGAATGTACGCTATGTCCAACTTGTCCAGAGCCTGTTAGCTGCCCTGAATAAGGTCTACTTACAACTTAATAAAACAACGCCTGACGTTAACTCGTCAGGCGTTTTCTTTCGAACTATATCGTTCTATTTATTCTTACCTTTCCCATTGTTACCAGAGTTGCCAGAATCGCCACCAGATGAGGACTCTAACTTCACTGAGACCTGAGCGGTCGAGCTGCTTTGACCATCACCTATGGTATAGGTAAAGCTGTCGTTATTTTTGAATTTCTTCTCAGGTGTGTAACGCAGGGTGCCATCTGATAACAGCTCTAGTCGCCCCTTACTTGGTCTAGTAAAAGAAACCACGCTTGCAGAGTTTTGCTCTCCAACAACATCGTTTGCCATCACATCGATAATCACCGACTGTTTCGAAGACATAGTCACCTGATCATCAACAGCAACGAGCTCTGGTGATGGTGAGATTTCAGTGGTTACAGAGTAATTCACGGATGCTGCGGTTTGCAGACTTGAGTCCTCTCCGTGCGTCACGATCATCTTCAAAGCATAGTCTTTATCACTAGCGTCAACCGAAGATACGACTGATATCATTACTTGTCCGGTTTCACCTGCTGCTAGCGTGATTGCATTGCTGCTTGCTTTCCAACCAGTTGGCACTGACGCGTTTACAGAAAAACTGCTCGCTGAACAATCTGCACTATCTTTGTTGGTAATAGTGACCTGATATTGAACCTCATCGCCGGCTGCAACCGAATTGTTTGTTGCAGCTTTCGCAGTCACTGATGGAGCATTAACAGTACAAGTCCCGATATTACCGTTGTCAGAGCCATCAAAGACAACGCTTACTTCAGCGATGCCGTTCGCTGCACTCACCAAACTCAATGTTACACCTGAGTCTGGGTCAGTATAGCTACCACCGACCGGCATAGATGGGTCAAACCAGTCATTTCGGCCAAAAACCGCACGATATTCAGAATCAGTTTTAAAGTGAAGCAGATTACTGCTGCGCCCATCGCCTTCTACAGCGCTTCGAATGATGATGCCATCCGTAACGTCCCCACGATAGAACGAGTAAGAACGAGCATCTAAAAAGTCGTCAAACCCAATAGACTGGCGGTATTCAATGTAAAACCATTTTTTTGCACCTGTAGAAGGATCAGTACCACGAGGTACTTTTATCGTAACTGGCTGATCACTAGTCGTCTCGTAATTCGCGATGGAGTAAGTACCATTTTGAGTAACTTCCAGTGTCTTTGAGGCGTGCTCTCCCTCTAGCCATCCTAGTCGCTCGCGCTGGAAAGTATTCAAATAGCCGATGTCTGGACCACCCATTACATCATAGGTATCACCATATTCACGCAACGTACAGTTGTCTGAAAGCGTATGCTCGCCACAATCAAGGGCACGAGAGTGATGCAAACCAAAGTTATGTCCAAGCTCATGAGCGATATTCATCGGAGAAAAATCACCATTGATGTGCGCGCGTGAAGGCATGCCATCAATAGTTGCCGATCCAGCGACACCACATGCCGTTTTTGTCATCAAGTAGACAATACGATCGTACTCTTCAAGCTTCACTCCCGCAGAGATGGCTTCTTGATCCGCTGAATCTTGAACAGCGGTAAAATCACAAACCTGATTAGACAACGGCAAATTAAACCAACCCACGACTTTCCCAGACAGCCACATTTGCTCAAAAGAGCTTTCGCGGTAGAAGTCATTTACTGTGCCAAAGATTAGATTATTTGCCTCTGACAAAGTTAATGGCTGCTCATTTGGGTTTTCTTTGAAGTTCAGCAGGATAACCAATGTATTTTGCTGTCCCGTCGTACTTCCTGCTGCACTGGCGTAATGGATGCTCTGTAAACAAGCGAATATTACTAATAAAAATGACAACCCTTTATTTAGGATTGTTCTATTTATTTTAATATTTTTTATCACTGCTTCACCTAATTTTAAATTAATAACTAGTTCACCTTCCCGCCAATATAAGCAGAAATGGTAGGGTAAAATAATATAAATTTTAGGCAATAAAATGCCCTAGCCTATAAAGCCAAATATGTTCCTATATACATCAACATGGTTATAAAAGGATAACCACCAAAAATATAAGAGCCGGAATCATAGCAAAGCAACCGGTCAAAATTCAACCAGAGCGATAAGTAATTTAGGTTAAGTTTGTGTAATAATAAATTTGTCCATTTTTGTCAGTTACTTAAAATAACCTTATGATTGTTTTATATGAACAAACTTTGTATTCAACAATGACTTTAATAAATCACTTGCACTACAGCTAATTTAAATCATTAAAAATCAAACAAGTAGAAATTGAACTAAAACAACCTCAATTTCATCGCATGAAATTATAACCTTTAAATTCATTAACTTAATAACTAGTCATTCGAATAATATACCTCAACAACTCTTGAGTAATATTATCCATCTTTAATTGTTAAATTTACGTTAAATTAAAGTGGTGAAAAGTTTTTTGCTCACCTAGTTTTATACTCGATTAAAATACAGACTGAGCGATACAGTGCAATATCAACTAGAGACATATAGAGAAACAAGCAGGATATATGCGCAACTTTATTTTCAATATTGAACTAAAATCACATTGATAATATAACGCTATAGATAGCAATTCAGGAAAACCAGTTAAAGGGTGATTAACTGATAATTGAGGTTGGTATTTGTACAAAAATTAATTATTCAATTAAAAAGTATGTATTAGAATAGTTTGACAATACCAGATAGTAAAAAACCGGCACAAGGCCGGTTTTTAGAAATAGTGGAGGCGCCTCCCGGAGTCGAACCGAGGTCCACGGATTTGCAATCCGCTGCATAGCCACTCTGCCAAGGCGCCTTTCTGATTTTGATATCTCTGTTACCAAAGATTTTGATATCTCTGTTACCAAAGATTTTGATGGTGCCCCGGGCCGGACTTGAACCGGCACAGCGCGAACGCCGAGGGATTTTAAATCCCTTGTGTCTACCAATTCCACCACCAGGGCAACGCAATCATGCGATGGGTTAGACACCATCTGTCTCAGCGACCTTAGCCGTGAGAACGAGGCGTACTTTAACGGATTAATTTATCTGGTCAACAAAAAATTAGTCTTTTTTATTCAAATGGTTAAAAAGCCAACTCAAACGAACAAAGGGCGATCATTTTGCTCACAAGAACATCAGCATGCTTTGCTCTCGTTTACTTTGCTTCATCACTTCATGTCAATGAGGAATCGACAAGTCGCACAAATTGGCAGTATGGGTATAAACTTAACTCGTACTGCAGGGGACAAATAAGCGCTCATCATGTTTCGAAAGTCATCATTTCAATTACCGCTACATACTGATTCCGAACTCGACTTCGTAGTGCCCCACTTCTTACTTACTGAATTTGATTATGCACGCTCTCTGGAACAGGGGATCGTCCAAGACTTGGATCCTGAATATACACACCAATATCGCGTCACACTGAGGCGCATACGCTCACTATGCTTGCTACTTCGCGAATTGATACCTCCTTTTGAACAGCGTATTTTGAAACCTCATTTAAAAATAATGATGAAGAAAACAAATAAGCTGCGTGATTTGGACGTATTTATCTTGGACAAAAGCCAATACATTGAAATGCTCCCAAACCACAAACCCTCTCTTGAGCCGCTTTTTGGCTTTATAGAATCCGAACGTGCTTACGAACAGGCAAAAGTTGCGCGTTGGCTAGCGACACAAGAATACACTATGCACTGCACTTTGGTCAGGAATAGTCTGCTGCGAAGTACACAACACGAACGAGTGGATAACAACGTACCTGCGTTACTCTTCGCAAGCCCAAAAGTCTCCGAACAATTTAAAAAGGTCGACAAAGCACGGCGCAAGATTTCGGACAAAAGTCGTGACAGCGTGATCCACTCAATGAGGATAAAGTGCAAAGCGCTGCGTTATTTGCTAGAAGGGTTTTCCGCACTCTACCCTTCCCCACAGCACAAAAACAACGTGAAACAATTAAAACTATTGCAAGACAAGCTCGGTGATTTTAACGACACTTCAAGTCAAATTGAATTTTTCACACAGATCAAAGAGGCAGTAAACCTAAATAAAAAAGATCGTAAGACCTTGAAAAAGCTGCTTAACGTGCTTAGTGAACATCATGAACTCTCTCGCCAAACCATCTTGACGCATTTAAGCCAGTTTGAGTCTTTCATTCGCGATACCAATACACAGAATCTCTACCGACCCTAAATCAATGTTCACGTATTTTTAATATTCATTAATTACAGTCAGTCGTTAGGCTCCACTAAGAAAGATAACGTGAAACCATTAAAACGATACCAATACGAGCGCTATGCGGTGCTTTGTAATCTCGCCTACCCTCGCGTCTTCAGACAAACTCAATACGGGTTCGATCCTAATGGGCAACGAGTCATTAGAAATGAACACGGTAAGATTATGATCCGTGTGCTCTGGAGTAAAAAACAGAGTGAAGTGGTCGTAGTGATTAAAGGCTCACACAGTATCAGTGATTGGTTGTTAAACTTCGCGATGTGGACGAGAAGCTGTCGACGGTTGGGACTGAATTATCGCATTCACGCGGGTTTCTATCATCTTCTGTTTCAAGAAAGTTTACCGAGCCGAAATGAAGATCGGTTGGGGTTGAGCGTGCTCGAGCGCCTCGAAGGTATCGTTGTACCGCTCATTCTTAGGGGAAAAAGAATCACCATTACTGGTCACTCTTCAGGTGGCGCGATTGGCAGTGTTTTTGCCGACTATATTGAGAAAAAATACCCAAAGAGCATTAAACGCGTCGTGACTTTCGGTCAGCCCGCAGTTGGAGATTGGACCTTTAAAAAACGCTACCGTTTGGGGCACAAAACTTACCGGATTTGTTGCGACATCGACATCGTGACATTCATGCCGCCAGTGCCTTTTCTCTATTGGCATGTAGGCAAAATGCTATGGTTGTATAACGGGAAAATATACGAGAATACGCCAACGTTCATTCGACTTGGCCGTTCTCTATTTAGTTGGTTGATGCGACCATTCTCTTATCACTTTATGAGTAAATACATCCGCGATAAAGACTTCTTTGACGAACGCTGAGCTAAGTACCCTAAAACTATGATGTACAGGCACTAAAAAGCCGGACTCAGCCGGCTTTACGTTTTTGTGGTGAATTACAGAGAGGCAATTTCTTTTTCAAGTTGATATTTGCTATCTGTGACTATGCGCTCTAACACTTCAACGCGTCGCTTCAAGTCACCAATTTGCTTGTTAAGGTTATCTTGTTCTTCTTGGCTCATCGTATTACGTTCAGATATCTCCAAAGCTCTTACTTCTTTACGATGATTCAAGATTAACTTAATTATCCCGCCCCCAAATATGGCACCGAACACAATAGCCACAACCAATACATCAGCAATAGATTCCATTCTTCATCTTCCTCTAGATAATGCTCAAATATAAGTTACTCATTTGTTATATGAATATCAAATAACGTATTGATTCACTGCAAAGTTTCATCAAAATTTGCCTGTTCTGTATCAAAATCACAAGAATGGATTACTCAACGCTAACCCAAACCGAGACAGATCCACCATTTACAGGGAACTCAGCCCACCCGTTCGCATCTGTCCAAACGTCCTCAGTTCGGATGCCCAACTTGTCGACATAGCGTGTACTTGGCTTACCCGTATACATCCACTTCGAGCCACCTGGTCCATCGCTCATAATCACTGCCATTGAATGTGGATGTTCTGCATCGCCCTCGCGAGTCCAGCCAATTACATCCCAATGGTCGAGATAAGAATGTTGTTTGCCATATGCATAGTCTTTACGCAGTGTTACGAGCTCTTCGATGTAAGGCACTTTGACCATATTGATGTCATGCCCTTTATCACTGTACTGCGCGCCGTAGTAATCTGCATAAAACACGGATGGATAACCTTCTTCGCGCAATAAGATAAACGCGTAAGCGAGCGGCTTAAACCACCAATCAACCGTCGACTCCAACGCCTGCAAAGGTTGAGTATCATGGTTTTCTACTAAGGTTACCGCTTTGACTGGATTGTCCTTCATCAGCGTACCATCCATGATTTGACGCATATCGTAGCTACCACCCGATTTAGACGCATTGTAGAAGTTCATATGTAGCGGTGCGTCGAACAGAGACATGCTGCCAGAAGTTTTGGTGATAAAGTTATGCAGCTGATTCACATCGTAGTTCCAGAACTCTCCGACCGTGAAGAGTTCTTTCCCTGTTTTCCAACGTAGGTGATCAATCCATTCTTGAAGATATTGGTATTTGATGTGCTTCACCGCATCCATTCTAAAGCCATCAACACCAGTCATGTTGATGTACCACTCACCCCAATCTTTCAGTTCTTGTTTAACTTCAGGATGATCCATGTCTAAGTCAGCATACATAAGGTAGTCGTAATTCCCCTTTTCAGAACTGACTTCCCAATCCCATGCCTTACCTTCACCTTTGAATTTAAAAATGGCTTTTTCTTTACCTGCATCGTCCCAGTCCACGCCATCAAAATGGTACCAAGTCCAATGGAAGTTAGAGTACTTGTCGTTGCGTCCAGGGAAATCAAACTCCACCCACGCTTCAATCCATTTATCACCAAGTTCAATGTTGCGGTTGTTCCAATCTACCCGCTTAGTATCAACCCAAGATTTCCCATCCGCACCACCACGGTGGTTAAACACCACGTCACCATAAACCTGGATATTGTTATTGTGAGCGGCATTGATAGCGCTAAGATACTGATCTTTCGTGCCGTATTTGGTGCGCACTGATCCTTTTTGATCAAACTCCCCCAAGTCGTACATGTCATAAACGCCGTAGCCGACATCATTACTGCCACCCGCTCCTTTGTATGCAGGTGGTAGCCAGAGCGCTGTGAATCCGTTTTCTGCTAGCGTTGGAGCGTTATTTTCCACTTGAGTCCACAGTGTGCCATCGTTAGGCACATACCAATGGAAATACTGCATCATTGTGCCATTCTCAGCAGCCAATGCAGATGAACTTAGCAACAAGGTTAAAGGTAAAATAGTGCGTTTTAATTTAAATGTTTTCATTATTTTTCTCTCACGTTAAGGACTAAAATCCTCCTTTCTGCTCATACACACCAAGCATTGCCAACGGTCACGCTAGCCAAGTTGCTGCCTGTGATACAAAAAGTTCGGATTACAATCGAAGAGAAATTAGCACCAATCACCCTATACAATTATTGAGTTATTTAACATTTATAAAATCAATGACTAGTGCATTGAAAATATTGAATGGTGATCAAAACATGAGAGGAATTTAGAGAGGCGTGTACAAGTATAGAATGATGGATTTAAAACGAAGAAAGCCAGTCATTTAAGACTGGCTTTCGAAATAGTGGAGGCGCCTCCCGGAGTCGAACCGAGGTCCACGGATTTGCAATCCGCTGCATAGCCACTCTGCCAAGGCGCCTTTCTGATTTTGATATCTCTGTTACCAAAGATTTTGATATCTCTGTTACCAAAGATTTTGATGGTGCCCCGGGCCGGACTTGAACCGGCACAGCGCGAACGCCGAGGGATTTTAAATCCCTTGTGTCTACCAATTCCACCACCAGGGCAACGCAATCATGCGATGGGTTAGACACCATCTGTCTCAGCGACCTTAGCCGTGAGAACGAGGCGTACTTTAACGGATTAATTTATCTGGTCAACAATAAATTTTATCTTTTTGATTTAAGTGCTTAAAAAGCGATCCAGACGGTACAATTAGCATTCAATCAGGCCAAGAAACACTCGTTAGCTTTCATCAACTCTAAGTCACACACATGTTGATGCCCGTAACTGCTTAGCTTGTAAACGCCTGACTAACGCGGATCGTAGTCACCACTCTCTTTAGCTCTATAACATCTGTAACAATTGGAGCCCCTACTCTTGGCACTGTTTCACACGAAATATCATATTTTGTTACCGATAACTTTGCATCGAATGTGGTCGTACCTTTATAAAATCATTGACATTTTTTATTTTCAAAAAAAGCTCAATTCATTATCGAAAATATCAATAAATAATGATAGCTTACACTCGTTGCAGTAATTTAATGGACATATATCACATATAAGGACGTGGTTTACTTTGGCGACACACCATAAGAAAAACAAGGTATATCACTAATGTCTATCAAGAATCTTTCTATAGCGAAAAAGATATCGCTATCGTTTTTACTCATTGCCATCGTCAACATTGCGTTTGGCGTATTTTTATCTACAGAGCTCAAAAGCATTAAATCTGAGCTTTTAAACTATACCGATGATACGCTTCCTGCTATGGAAAGAGTAGATTCGATCCGAGATCACTTGTCTCGCTGGCGCCGTGCTCAGTTTGCGACATACACTTATGAAGACGCAGACCAAATCAGAAACAAAATTGCCAGCAACATTCGCGAACGTGAAAAGATCAGCAAAGAGCTCGATTCTTACGGTGAAACGATTTGGCCTGGTGAAGAGCAACAAACTTACCAGCGCCTTATGCGTCAGTGGAAAAAGTACCTGGTCACTATGGATCATTACAACGAAGCGATGCTAGCCAACGACAAAAGCAAGGCCCACCCTATTTTGGCGAACTCTTTACCTGCTTTCGAAGCGGTTGACTCTGAGCTCGGTGAACTGATCCGTCTACTTAAAAATGCTATGGACAGTAACAAAACTCATATTCTTTCTTCTGTAAATGGATTGAGTAACTCGTCAATTGCGAGCAACGTGATTATTCTACTTATCATGGTAGGCATGACGTACGTGCTGACACGCCTTATTTGTGGCCCACTAAAACTTGTTGTCGAGCAAGCAAATGCCATCGCAACAGGTGACCTATCAAACGACATCGATCGTAAAGCCATCGGCAATGACGAGCTAGGTGAGCTGGCAGATGCGACCACTAAGATGCAAGATGACTTGCGCCAAGTTATCGACAACGTGATTGCTGCGGTCACACAGTTAAGCAGTGCAGTAGAAGAGATGAATCAAATCTCTGATATTTCTGCGTCTGGTATGAAAGATCAACAACTGCAAATCACGCACATTGCTACGGCAATGACAGAAATGAAAGCAGCAGTAGCCGATGTTGCACGTAATACTGAAGATTCAGCGAACCAAGCTAACGAAGCAAACCGTCGTACACAACACGGTGTTCGTGAAACGCAAGGCATGGTTGACGCGATTCATGAAGTTTCAAACGTAATTGGTGCTGCGGGCGATACTGTGGCAGAGCTTGAACAGCAATCGAATAAAATTAACGTTATTGTTGATGTTATCCGTGACATTGCCGATCAAACCAACCTACTTGCTCTTAATGCAGCCATTGAAGCTGCGCGTGCTGGTGAGTCTGGTCGCGGTTTTGCCGTGGTTGCGGACGAGGTTCGAACGCTTGCAGGCCGTACGCAAGATTCAACCAGCGAAATTACGTCGATCATTGAACAGCTACAATCGCTTGCAAAAGACGCGAAATCTGCGACAGAACTTTCTAGAACCAGTATCTCAGAATGTGCAGAGCAAGGCATTCAATCAAAACAGCTGATGAGCGACATTGAACACTCGATTTCTGATATCTCAGACATGGGCACCCAAATCGCCACGGCTTGTAACCAGCAAGACTCTGTTGCAGAAGAGCTTAACCGCAGCATTGAAAACATACACTTGGCATCTCAAGAAGTATCACAGGGCTCAGAGCAAACCGCACAGGCTTGTCGTGAGCTAAGCCAGCTGTCAATTTCTCTTAAAGATGTAATGAGCCGCTTTAAACTGAGTTAAACTCAGTGGATACCTTAGTTGATATTGAATCAACCTCGATTTGCGCAAATTGAGTGCAATCACTGAGGTATATTTAGGTATATTGAATCATGATCTTCAAAAACGCTCCAAAGCACTACTTGGAGCGTTTTACTTCGTCAGGTACTTTCCCCAAGTACTCAATAACATAACCAATACAAAAAACGCGTACGGAGACTTTATGCGCTTAAATAAAACCTTACTATCACTGACTATCGCTGCTGCAACCGTTGCTCCTGCGATGCAAGCTACTGCTGCCCCTCTTCAAATTAGCAACACTGTAGTAAAAGCAGAGCAAGTTCAAGGCGCTAACGCTTGGCTGGAAATAAACTTAGGTCAATTCCGCGATAATATTGAGCAGTTCAAGTCGCACATGGATGGCAAAACGAAAATCTGCGCCGTGATGAAAGCCGACGCATACGGTAATGGCATCGCGGGCCTGATGCCAACTATTATCGAACAACAAATCCCTTGCGTTGCCGTTGCAAGTAACGCCGAAGCACAGACCGTTCGCGACAGTGGCTTTAAAGGTCAACTTATGCGTGTACGCTCGGCGGATATTGGCGAGATCGAAGCCGCAATCGACTTAAATATTGAAGAGCTGATTGGCACTGCAGAGCAAGCCAAAGCACTGTCTAAGCTAGCAGAGAAAGCGGATAAAGAAATCAAAGTTCACCTTGCTCTTAACGACGGTGGTATGGGACGTAATGGCGTTGATATGACAACAAAAGCGGGCAAGCAAGAAGCGCTAGAAATCGCTCAACAAGCTGGCGTTAATATTGTTGGCATCATGACTCATTTCCCTAACTACAATGCAGACGAAGTTCGTCAAAAGTTATCTTCGTTCAAAGACAGCTCTGCATGGCTGATTAAAGAAGCGGGCCTAAAACGCGAAGATATTTTGCTACACGTGGCAAACTCTTACACTGCACTTAATGTTCCTGAAGCACAGCTTGATATGGTTCGTCCTGGTGGCGTTTTATATGGTGATCTGCCAACCAACCCTGAGTACCCTTCTATCGTGTCTTTCAAAACACGCGTGGCATCCGTTCACCATCTGCCAAAAAATAGCACTGTCGGTTACGACAGCAGCTACAAAACGAGCAAAGAAAGCCTAATGGCGAACATTCCTGTTGGTTACTCTGATGGCTACCCACGAAAAATGGGCAATACGGCAGAAGTACTGATCAATGGCCAACGAGCAAAAGTGGCGGGTGTTGCTTCAATGAACACCACTATGGTTGATATTACAGGTATCAAAGATGTTGAGCCTGGTTCTGAAGTTGTACTGTTTGGTTCTCAGCAAGGCAAAACGATTTCGGCAGCAGAAATGGAAAAACATGCAGAGGTCATCTTCCCAGAACTATACACGGTTTGGGGTGCTGCGAACCCTCGTGTCTACGTAAAATAAACCCTTTCAGTTGTTTGTAACAGAACGAAAAAGCGAGCCTCGTGCTCGCTTTCCTACTCATATACTAATCTGTAACAATCCGTGCTCTTCTCAATTGAACAGAGCTTGCTATTTGCGTTGCGTTACTTTCCTTGAGCCCTAGTAAGTGACAAATCCTCTAACCCCTTCATCTTAAAATCGTTCAGGTATACTTGTTTTTTATATAGCACTTAGTGTTTGAAAGCCATTTCAATTGATGTTAAACATGAAGTTTACAAAAGAATAACAAACACATTCATATGGCACTGTCCTTTTTGCCTGCTGGCTAGGTATCTCTATGACAGAAAATACTCAACATCTTCAGCGTTCCTCATCAGAGTTGCACGAATTTACTCGGGTCGACGTGTGGAACGGTTTCACCCAACTTTTACCTCTGTCAATGTTTGTGGTCATATTTGGCCTCGCATTCGGTGTTGCCGCCGTACAAACAGGGTTAGATGTATTTCCCACTATGTTGATGAGCACACTGGTCTTCGCCGGTGCTTCACAATTTGCCACGCTAGAAATGTGGGGAGCAGAAGTACCTCTGATTCCAGTGCTTATTACTGTATTTGCTATTAATGCTCGTCACCTCTTGATGGGCGCTACGCTTTATCCATGGTTACGACAACTCCCACCGACAAAACGTTACGGCGTAATGCTGGTAGCATCAGACGCAAACTGGGCAATGGCACTCAATGCATTTGGTAGAAAAGAACCAGGTTTTGGCTTGCTTGTTGGTGGCGGCTTAGCGATGTGGTCGTTTTGGATTGTTGGTACCTGGATCGGCATTTATTTTGGTAGCGCAATCAAAGACCCGGTGAGCCTCGGACTCGATATGGTTATGGGATGCTTCCTGCTGTCTATGGTGGTGGCAGGGCCGAAAGACTTAAGAATCTTTGCGATTTGGGCCACAGCAGCAGCCTCTTCTATGTTGGCGTATTGGTATTTACCAGAGAATAGCCACGTAGTGGTTGGCGCCATTACTGGTGGAGTCTTAGGTGCTTGTTGGAAGGAGAAAAAAGCATGAACATCGAAACGAGCGTAGGTGGCACACTGCTTATCATCATCGCTATGGCGTTAGTCACGCTCATAACCCGCTGGGGCGGAGTGTATGTTATGTCATTTATTCCAATTAGCGAACGGGTTCAACGTTTCATCACTGCGATGTCAGGTTCCGTATTAGTTGCCCTTTTAGCCCCACTAGCGGTTGAAGGTGATAACGGTGCTAGAGCAGCACTTTTTTCTACTGCTGTCGTCATGTTCATCGTGAAAAAGCCTCTGCCCGCAATTGCAGCTGGCATCATCGCAGCCGCCGCGGTACGCGCTCTTTAACCGTTGTTTCAACGCCGATACCAGTAAAAAGCCCCAAAACACGAAGCCCTGATGTCACGAGTGTCATCAGGGCTTGTCTTATGCTCATTATTTTAACGATGATCAACGATATTAATCACGGTGAGATAGCACATTATGCACAGCAGTTACAATTGCGCTTATATTTGTCCATTTTGCCAATGCCAGGGTTAAAGGTGTTGGTTGGATCTAGCTCGTGGTAAAACTTCTGCAGCGAATTTTCAGCTTCGTACAAGTGACCCACATTATGTTCTGCTGGGTATTTTGCACCACGGCTATTGAGGTGTTCTAGCATCAGCTTTTTCATCAACTTCGTGTCGGTCCCTTTTTTGAAAATGTAATCTTGATGGAATACATAACACATAAAGTGACCATAATAGAGCGCTTGAACAAGGTTCTTACTCACCTCTTCCGGTAAAGTTTCTAGCCACTCTTCATCATTACGTCGCAAAGCGATATCAAGTGCAACGATGTCTTCTACGTCTTTTCGGTGAATCGTCTCGTAACGAATTGCTGCACCTGCTGCTGCAAAGCGATGTAAATAAGCTTTTTTACCCTCTTCCGGCGTACACTCGAAGAAATCACAGTCATCTTCAACAGCCCAAACTTCATTGAGGTATTTTTGCGCCTCAGCAATACCACTATCACTCATTTTTAATACCAGGTGATGCTCATACTTATCGCGGAAATCCAGCATTCGTTCTGGTAAATGTTGTGGGAACAACTTACTCGCGTAGTACAAAATGGTATCCGGCAGATATTTACTAACAAACGGGACGCGCTCTAAGAAATTTTCTACTTTAGCTTTAAGTGCAAACATTTTTGGCAGTTTATCTGTGCCTAATAAGTCGATGGATAAAAAGACGTCTTTGCCGTACTTCTCTGCCATGTTGAAGATATCTCGATGCAAGTATTCTCCCATCTCAGGCAAGCTCTCAAACGTAGATAAGAAATCTTTTCGCAGCTTCGT
This sequence comes from Vibrio sp. Y42_MX_L11, assembly GCF_024181785.1. Taxonomy (NCBI): domain Bacteria; kingdom Pseudomonadati; phylum Pseudomonadota; class Gammaproteobacteria; order Vibrionales; family Vibrionaceae; genus Vibrio; species Vibrio sp. Y42_MX_L11. The sequence goes on along the minus strand of NZ_JAMZAP010000027.1, from coordinate 40,577 downwards.
CAGTTTCCCAGGATCATTGGTGCCAAGGTAAAAAACCTGCTCTTTTTCGGGTACTGGGTAGCTATCAACTCGAACGGCGAAAACACCCAATTTACCAGCGCAGCCACTGGCTTCAAATAATCGACGTTCATCGGCATTAAAGCGAGAAGGAATGTCAGAAGTCACGTCTCGAACACGTTCATCGTATTCTTTGTCTGATGCCATTCGCTCGTCATGAATGATCTTCGCTGGGTCAAAGTTTCCTTCTTGCAGGTTTGTCAGAATTTCTTCTGGCGTTTCACCTAACCCTTCAATACCAAGGTGATTTACCAGGTGTAACTGGCCTTGCTTATCGACCTGCGCATAGATCGCCAGTTCCGTGTAAGCAGGACCACGCTTGACTAACGCACCGCCTGAGTTATTGGCGATACCCCCAACCACAGTGGCACCTAATGATGAAGAACCGATGATAGAGTGCGGCGCTCGGTTCACCGCCTTCAATTCTTTTTCCAATGAGTGCAAACTTGCACCTGGCAAGCATACCGCCTGCTTACCGCCATCTAATAAGTGAATCTTCTTGATTTTGGTAATATTGATCACGACCACATCACGGTCATAATCATTACCACTTGGAGCTGAGCCTTCTGTTAAACCTGTTTTGGCAGCCTGCATAATAATAATGCAGTTTGCTTCAACGCACTGTTTAATTATCTTCCATTGTTCTACAAGAGTATTAGGAAACACGATAGCAAGCGCAGTGCCACTACCTGAGCGAAAACCCGAACGGTAGTATTTTGTTTTAACCTCGTCGGTTAGGACATTTTCTTCCCCAACGATAGTTTTAAATTCGTCAATCAGCTGCTTTTGTTTCATATCCGTATCTCTAGTTATTGTACTTCGCTCACATCACCGTTTAGTGACGGTAATGGGCGTTTGAGCCACTATAAGCAGTCCATTTCTCGGCGTCTATGTCAGGCAGGCGAGCAACACTTAACCAACAGACAACAAACAAAATAATTCTTTTATTTTTCTGTCACTTATCTTTCACATTCGGAAAATTTAACGCAAGAAACAGACCGTTTCTTAAAAGAAACAATAGCAAAACCATTTGTTAACAGTTGTGCGCAGCATCTTGTTATCAATATTAGTGATAAAACAAGGAGAAAGCTTAAGCTTCTAAATTTATAAGAATTATTAGAAATGAAGATGGAAACAATAACTCAACACCAACATAACGATTGGTGTTGAGTTATTGTCTTAAAATCGATGATTTTGACTTTGAAAGCTGGTGTATAGATGATCAATGAAGATCTTAATTTTTTCTGGCTGTTGACGAGTGTAAGGATACACTGCATAAATACCCAAACATTTGGCGGTTTCGTCTTTGAACAGTTGAATCAGGCGGCCTTGCTTTAAGTCTTCATAAACCAAGACACGTGGCACATAGATGATTCCCTGCCCCAACAGTGCGACGTTTCTCAATACCGAAGAGTTGTTGGTACAGAGGTTACCGTCGACTGTAATTTGATATACCTCGTCTCCATCTTTAAACGCCCACTCACGCGCTCCGGTTTCTTGGTAGGAATAGACTAAACAATTGTGTTTATCCAAGGCTTGAGGTTGCTTAGGAATGCCATGTTTAGCAAGGTATTGAGGTGACGCACAAACAATCCAATTGGCATCCACCAGCTTTCTTGCGATTAGGCTAGAATCTGGCAACACTCCCGTTCGAATGGCCAAATCAAAGCGTTCATTCACGATATCGACAAAACGATTATCTAGATCCATATCGATATTGATATCAGGATATTTCTGATTAAACTCATTGATCACTTTAGGAAGAATTAACTCACCAGAGATAGTGGGTACAGAAACTTTAATGTTTCCAGATAAATTCTTACCTAACCCCACAATGGATTCTTCTGCCGTTGCCACCGCTTGATAAACGGCTTTTGCATGAGTAAAGAACGCTCGCCCTGCCTCCGTCAACGTTAACGTTCGCGTTGTTCGGTAAAGAAGCTGTACACCAAGCTCTTGCTCAAGCTTGGCGATGCGTTTACTGACAACCGATTTGGTCAATGACATGTGTCTTGCAGCAGCACTGAATGAGCCTTGCTCGATCAGGTGATAGAAAATGATGTAATCGTCGGTATTTCTCATGCGTCTTCGTCAAATCCTTTGTAGACCGATATTGTAAACGGATATTGGTCAATCTGCGAAACATCGGGTCACACTTAACTGCATAACTCGCGACAGAAACAAGGGTTATACCCACAGTTCAAGAAATTGAGATGGCGTAAATTTATCGATATTCAGATACAAAAAAACCAGCTTTCGCTGGTTTTAAGTTGATGCATTTGGCATCGAGATACCGCAATTGCCATATCTTAATAATTTGGAGCGACACACGAGGTTCGAACTCGTGACCTCAACCTTGGCAAGGTTGCGCTCTACCAACTGAGCTAGTGTCGCATTGATTCTCGAAAGCCATTCACTCTCAAAAGAATAATGGAGGCGCCTCCCGGAGTCGAACCGAGGTCCACGGATTTGCAATCCGCTGCATAGCCACTCTGCCAAGGCGCCTTTTTTACTTCGCTTCAGGGCTCTTCCCCGTTGCGTTGGTGGCTACTTTACGGATTGAGAGAAGATAGTCAAACAAAAATCTTTCATTTTCTGTTTGTTTGATTTCTTTTAAGCCAATTAGACCAAAGTTCGATCTTATCGGCTTAAAACGAAGCAATATAAATCTAGCTTTCTGTACGTTTTACTCAATAGAATTTCAATGCCACTTAGTAATTACCGACCCGTTTAAGCAACCTGCCCACAACATTAGGATGATAAGACCACGTGTGATCAAACATCGACATCAATGCCGGGTTTCCGTATTTAGATAGGCTGATCGCGTGAAAACGGTTTTTCTTCGCTTTAAGCGCATCCACTTTGGCAAGCAACTCGTCTTGTTGTTTTGGCGCGATAAAGTCGGAAATGACCACCATATCGGCATTTTTGTACTTATCACCGCTCATCAAGTCGATAGATTTGATCAAAGTTGGCTCTAAGTCTGTACCACCATGGAAGCTATAAGTTAAAAAGTCCGCCGCCTCGCGCAGACCATCTTGTTTGGTTAGCTCGTACGTAATGTGTTCCGTCGAAAAAATAATGACATAGCAATCACGTTGCTCCGCTAATGCGATTTGCATCAGAGCATAAGCCATGGCTTTGGCGCATTGCTCAGGAAACCCGCTCATGGAGCCGGACGCGTCCACACACACAATAAACGGTCCTTTTTCGATATCTACCGCTTTGTTGTCAGGTCGGTGAGCTTTAACTTTACGTAACGTGCGCGATTTGCCCTGCGTACGGTAGTTCATAAGTCGTTTATCGACTAAGTGTTTATAGAACACGACCTCGAGTTCAGGATACGCCAAAAACATCGTTTCGTTGGGAAGTAGCTTATTTAAATCATCGCTTTCGTGAATGCCGACAATATCATCTGTCGCTTCATCACTCTTCTCTTCGATCATTTGTAGCTCTTCGGTAGGCGCGCGGTTAAGTTCGGGATCATTCACTTGCCCCGCCATACGACCAAGTTGCTCGGCTATTTCTTGCAAGCCTTGGTGCTTCTTCAGAAACTCCGCATGGCGTTTCATCACTGTTAAGTCAGTTTTGCTCAACTTGGCAGATGCCATATCCCATAAGCGCCCTACACTTTCAGCATCACCCGACTCCGTGACCTTATCCATATTACGCATGGTCTCCATACGCTGATACAGGTCATTCAGCACTTTCTCTTTATTGGCCTCAAGCTCGCTTACTTGCGCTTGCTTAATCGCATCGGCTAGACTTTGGTACCATTGATCACAGAAGTAATGTGGGAACATGGGATTATTCATCCCCTTGTTCTTCTCCATCATTCGGCGAGCCTGCATATAAAAAGCGGAGTGCCACTCAAGCTTTTTAATCACATCTTCGATGTTTTCGAAAAACGCCTCTTCATCCCAGTGAATGACTTCTTGATATAAAGACAGCTCTTGTTGGAAACGCTCTGTCTCACATACCTTGGTAATCCGTTTTTTAACACTGCCCCTCCACTTTAATAAGTGGCCTTTGACTGAAGATTTAACGCCTCGGTTTTCTGCCATCATCATGACTTGTGAACGCGCCATTAAATCATTAACTGCGCTATCGATGATGCCAGAGTCGGCTACCATCAGCGCGAGGTTAAGTCCGTCTGCACCTAGCATGTCGTCTCCTTATGAGAAAAACTGATGTAAGTTTTTAAAGCGTTGGATAACTTTTTCGCTTTCAGCTTGGATAGACTCAAGTCTCTGACTGACCTGCTGCAGACTCGACTCCATTAGGCGTGGTAATTCAGGATCAACAAAGCTATGCGGAAGCGCATCATGAAAATTCGCTTTTACCTTGCGCATATGGTGCTCTGCTTCACTGAGTTGATTTACGGCTTTTTCACTCTGCGTTAACCACTTTTGGTAAAGCTCTATATCCAAGCCCTCTTGAGTCACTAAGCTCACCAGAATGCCTCGGTTTGCGATATCACGGATAACTAGGTTATTTGCGGCATCAACATCAAATCGTAAACGACACATGTTGGTGTTTTGATTGACGTAGCCATACACATCACCGTGTCCTTCTTTGATGACTCGGTCTAGTTCATCTTTTGGCACGTAAACCCAGCGGCTATCGCCTTTCTCTGACTCTGAAACCGACATGTTGCTTTGCAAAATAACCAGTTTAACTAAGTTAACGGCTGCGCCAACTTTGTAGGTCTTAGCTTTAGAGGTATCAAAACGCATGGTTTCTTTGCGCAGAATACCCGTTGCCGCTTCAGACGTTAACGTCATGCGGTAGGCATCTTCAAGCTCATGCTGAACATCGACCAAAGACTCGCGACAGTATTCAATTTCCTGTTCGGCGTCTTGTTGGTCAAATGCATGTTTTAGGGCGAACTCTTGGACCACTTCGCGTACCACGTCTCGCGATTCAGGGCTGTTCCATAAACAATCTTGCAGCAACAGTAGATCAAGTGGGTTGATTTCATCGCGTCCATTAAAAAACGCGCTCGCTTTTAGCAATTTCACGGCTTTCTTCCAGCGGCGGTCAGACACATACATGTCGGTATTAGCGACATCGCCAAACTGAGCTTCGACTTTGCTTTCTAACATCGTTTTAAGCTGGAAAAGCTTCTCGAATGCATTATCGGTTAACGTCAGCTTGTCGAGCTGCTGTTGCCATTGATGATATTCTTCATCTGTTATTGCTAGCCCTTCTGGCACTTGTGCCTCTTGTGACGTGCCTACCGTCAACATCGACTTAAAGTTTTGTTTATTCTGAATTCGATTCACAAACACGCGCACCAACATGCGGTCGTAAAGTGCATCCAAACCACTGTCTTCATCTGGCAGTTCATTGGACGCCGATACCAACAAACGCATTGGCACACGCTCAATATCGCTGCCATTTTTGAACGTTTTCTCATTGACCACTGTCAGCAATGTATTCAGAATGGCGGGGCCCGCCTTCCAGATTTCATCTAAAAATACGACTTGTGCGGTTGGCAAATACCCTTTAGTTAAGCGAACATAACGACCGTTATCTTTGAGTTCTTGAATACTCAGTGGCCCAAAAACTTCTTCAGGTGTTGAGAATCGCGTCATCAGGTATTCAAAGTAACTGCTATTATCGAACGCTTGGATAAGTCGCTTGGCAATTAAGCTTTTTGCAATGCCAGGTGGGCCTAAAAGAAAAACACTTTCACCAGCAAGTGCCGCAAGGAGGCAGAGCTTGATGGTATGTTCGCGTTCATAAACGCCATCCGTTAACGCTTTAGCCAACTTGTTGATGCGTTCTGAGAGAAGCGCTTTTTCGGCATTTGAGGCAAATAAGGTTTGTGTCATACGTTCTCCGGCTGCTGAACTGGTATTGCGTTAACATTTTTATACACTTGTTATAACTTTGTTACAAATGTATTTTGTTGAATTCCCCTTATAGCAGATGCTTACCCCCTTCTTTAGCCAGCAATCAAAGTTTCCATTTATGAGATACAGCTCACTGAAAGTGCAAACGCTTTCGTCGTGTTGCAACATTTTTTGCTTTTGTTTCCCACCATTTGTGGTTAATGTCGAAAAACGTCAAAATGCGGTAACAGCTAGGGTTATAACTGCATGAGCAAAATAGTTCATAAATGGAAGCAAATTTCTCTGATTGAAGAAGAGGTTATGCTTCCTACAGGACAGGCAATTACGCACACCACAATCCATCATCCGGGCGCTGCGGTGATTCTCCCTATTACAACGGAAGGTGAGGTGGTTCTTGTCCATCAATTTCGCCCTTCACTTAATAAATGGCTTTTGGAGCTTCCTGCTGGTACAAGAGAAGGCAATGAAGACCCTCTCTGCTGCGCGAAAAGAGAGCTAGAGGAAGAAACGGGCTATAGTGCAGAAAAATTTACCTCTCTCGGCCAAGTCACTCCCCTTGCCGGATTTTGTGATGAGATACAGTACCTATTTGTCGCTGAGAAGCTCAGCCAAACCAACCGTTACGAATGTGATGAAGATGAAGTGATTGAGGTTATTACCCTGTCACTCCAACAACTCGAAGACAAGATTATTGATGGCACAATTACCGATGCCAAAACGATCGCTTGTTTAAGCAAAGCGCGCCTTTGCGGATATATTTAGGACTTTGACCAAGGAGACATTCATGGATTTTCGATCAGATACCGTTACACAGCCTACCCAAGCCATGCGAGAGGCCATGTTTAAGGCCCCCGTTGGGGATGATGTTTATGGTGATGACCCTACGGTCAATGAGCTTGAGGAGTTTGCCGCAAAGCTTGCAGGATTCGAAGCGGCTTTGTTTACCACTTCAGGCACGCAAGCCAATCTGCTCGGCCTAATGGCGCATTGTGAACGCGGAGATGAATATCTGTGTGGGCAGCAAGCACATAACTACAAGTACGAAGCTGGCGGCGCAGCAGTACTTGGGTCAATTCAACCTCAACCAGTCGAAAATAACCCAGATGGCACACTCCCATTTGATAAACTGGCAGCGGCGATTAAGCCAGATGATTGTCACTTTGCTCGTACCAAGCTGCTCAGCTTAGAAAACACGATTAATGGCAAAGTGCTGCCTCTGTCTTACTTAGCAGAAGCTCGTGACTTCGTGAATAAACATAACTTGCAGATGCATCTCGACGGCGCAAGAGTATTCAATGCAGCGGTTGCTTTAGATGTTCCGGTAAAAGAAATCGGTCAGTATTTTGATTCAATGACGATTTGTCTGTCGAAAGGTTTGGCTGCCCCTGTTGGTTCGTTACTGCTTGGTAGCAAAGAGTACATCGCAAAAGCACGTCGCTTAAGAAAGATGGTCGGCGGTGGTATGCGTCAAGCGGGTATTCTTGCCGCAGCTGGCAAACTTGCCCTTACCGAACAAGTGGAACAGCTAAAACAAGATCATGTCAACGCAAAAAATTTAGCAGAAGGTTTAGCAGAACTGCCTGGCTTTTCAGTCAACCCTGATTTTGTTCAAACGAATATCGTATTCGCGAAGCTTGATCCTCAAGTGGACATAGTAAATATCGCTGCGAAACTAAAGGAACAAAATATCACGATAACACCTGGAAACCCCATTCGTTTCGTGACTCATAAAGACATTTCAGCGCAAGATATCGACAATTTCTTATCAAGCATTAAATCTCTGCTTTAGTTTGATTTTGATCATTGAGCTTCCCCTAAGGGGAAGCTTTATTGTATCGATATGACTTTTTAGCGTATAGACAATCTTCATGTTCAGATTTGTACTTCTAACCTCTCTTATTTTCTCTTCCGCTAGCCATGCCGCGCCTTTTGGTGATGCTGATAAAGGTAAAATCAAATCCCCTAGCTGCGTCTATTGTCATGGTGCAACAGGCGTCGCAGGTAATGATGCCTATCCAAATCTTGCAGGTCAAAATGCCCAGTATCTATACGATGCGATGAAGTCTTACCAAGCAGGCGAACGTAAAGGGCCGCTTGCCGAAATGATGGGCGCACAATTAAGAATGTTAAATGATGAGGATCTTCGTGATGTCGCTGCATTTTATGCAGAACAGACGCAAGACAAATGATTTATTTATCTCGGCTCACAACAAGAGCTTGTGAGCCCTCGACCCGAGCCAAAACATTTAACCAAACTTTGCTTGTAAAATAATCACAATGACTTCACTTCAAATATTTGATGAATTTATAGTTCAATATTTCCATTAATATTGACTTTTTATTCTGGTTTATTGATATTTCATGCTTCATTGAATTTAACGTGAAGTAAGTTATGTCTCACACACATGCGCAACCAACGGACTCGGTTGCTACACCCAAATCATGGCAGATGCCAGATACCCTCATTTTGATCTTCATTGTTGGTATTCTCGCTGCGATTCTTACCTACTTAATTCCTGCTGGCCATTTTGACAGTCAGCAAGTGACTTATATGGTCGATGGTGCAGAAAAAACTCGCACGGTTATCGATCCATCTTCTTTCTCTTATGCAACCGACGAAAACGGTGAATTGGTTTACAACAAGGTTGGCCTGTTTGCTTCTGGTGGTGGCATTGGTCTCATGAACTTCCCTTTCGAAGGGCTAGTTTCAGGCTCTAAATGGGGCAGCGCGATCGGCGTGATTATGTTCATGTTGGTTATCGGTGGTGCTTTCGGCGTTGTAATGCGAACAGGCACCATCGACAACGGTATCTTGCGCCTTATCGATAAGACCAAAGGTAACGAAGCGCTATTCATTCCAGTGCTATTTTTGCTGTTCTCTCTGGGCGGTGCGGTATTTGGTATGGGTGAAGAAGCCGTAGCATTTGCGATTATTATCGCTCCGCTTATGGTTCGCCTTGGTTATGATGGTATCACTACGGTAATGGTGACCTATGTTGCGACTCAAATTGGCTTCGCTACTTCTTGGATGAACCCTTTCTCCGTCGCTATTGCACAAGGCATTGCGGGTGTACCTGTTTTATCCGGCATGACTGTGCGCATGGGGTTATGGGTTAGCTTTACGTTAATCGGTATCGCTTTCACAATGCTCTACGCCGCTCGAGTGAAGTCAAACCCAGAACTTTCTTACAGTCACCGCACAGACAAATACTTCCGTCAGCAAGAGCTTGGCAATCAAGATTCTCGTTGGAACCTAGGTGACACACTCGTTATCCTTACGGTCATCGCGACCACAGTATGGGTTGTTTGGGGCGTAGTGGCTAACGCATGGTACATCCCAGAAATCGCTTCTCAATTTTTCACTATGGGCTTTGTTGTCGCGATCATCGGTACGATTTTTCGCTTAAACGGTATGACGCTCAACTGCGCAGCCGATGCGTTTAAAGAGGGGGCGGCTATTATGCTTGCTCCTGCTCTATTGGTTGGTTGTGCGAAAGGTGTGTTACTTATCCTAGGTGGCGGTACGACCGATGAAGCGAGTGTACTGAATTCTATTCTGAACAGTGCTGGCGGCGTGATCAGTGGGCTTCCTGACGTAGCTGCGGCATGGTTAATGTATGTATTTCAATCTATCTTCAACTTCTTCGTTACTTCCGGATCTGGACAAGCGGCACTGACGATGCCTTTATTAGCGCCATTGGCGGATATTGCAGGTGTCACGCGCCAAGTTGCCGTTTTGTCATTCCAACTTGGAGATGGCTTTACCAACGTTATCGTCCCTACTTCAGCATCCTTGATGGCAACGCTTGGTGTTTGCCGCATCGACTGGGGTGATTGGGCAAAATTCTGCTGGCGATTTATCCTATTACTCTTTACCCTGTCGAGTGTCGTCGTTATCGCAGCTCATATGATGGGGTTTGCGTAAAACGAAATCAATTGGCACTAAGGCGAGACACGTTCTCGCCTTATTAATACTCTTCGTATGGCGACGTTAAGGTTTTAGATTGGCTTATGGTTTTGGAGTGGTAACTTTAATGGCAACACAACTTCTCGATGACATGATTCAAGGTCATCAAGTGATTCAATCTCTCAATGTAGCAGACCTAGGTCCGGGTGAGCATAAGTTTTGGTTCCGCATCGCGACCAACGCGCTCTCTCAGTGGCAACATCTTCCTGTTTTGGTATTCAAAGGTGAAAAACCTGGCAAGAAAATCATGATCACCGCAGGGGTTCATGGTGATGAATATAATGGTGTGTTAGCAGCGCAGAAGACCGCTAGAGAACTCATTGGCACTGAAGTCGCTGGTACTGTCACTATTGTTCCAACCATTAACATGCCAGGTATGCTAAACCACAGCCGCGATTTCTATTCCGCAGACCCGGATGCGTCTCCTGCAAACTTAAACCGCTTTTTCCCTGGTGACCAAAACGGCAATGAGGCACAACGCTACTTATATGCATTGTGGAATGATCTGCTCAAGCCAAATGCTGATTTAGCCATTGACCTTCACACTCAAACCAGTGGTGCGGCCTATCCACTATACGTGTTTGCAGACTTCCGAATTGAGCAATCATTAGAAATGGCTCGTCTCATTAATCCTGATGCGATTTTAAATGATCCCGGAGATGCTGGCGTCCTTGAAACCGTTTGGAATAACCATGGTGTCCCAAGCATTACGGTTGAAGTGGGTATGGGGCGCTACACAGAGCAAAAACTCATTAGTCGAACCGTATCAGGCATTTTAAATGTGTTGAAGCAGCATAATGTCGTAGAAGGTGAGATAGAGCCTATCACTTCATGCTTGGAAGGAAACGAGATCGTCAGTATGAAAGCGACACATGGCGGCTTTGTACTACCTCATGTCGGTTTGATGGATTTTGTCGAGCAAGGCCAACTGGTTGCGATTCAATACGACAGCTTTGGCACTGAAGTTGAGCGCTACACCGCCCCTACAAGTGGTACAGTGCTCAGCCACAATGTGGAATCTATTCGGGCGCCTGGCTCTCTGATCGTTCGTTTGATTAAGTAAACCATAACCGTTTGTCGATAAATCAACCTTTCGACGCTCACTCAAATTTATATAAGCCCCATCACGAGTAATCACAAATGATGGGGCTATATTTTTGGTTACATGAGGTTACAAGGTAACAAAAATATTCCAAGCAAAACTCAAAACCGCTTAGACAGAAACTTCGCTTCTGTTGATTTTAGAAGTCACATTGATGAACTTAAAACTGGCGTCCACTCTCTTGATCAACGAGAATTAGCTCATCTAACGCGAAACCTTTCTCTTTAGCAACCTGCTTAAAACGCTCCAGGATTTTCTCATCAACGTTGGGTGTTCTAGACAATAGCCACAAGTAGTCGTGGTTGTAACCGGAGACAAACGCATAGTCGTAGTTTTCACCTAGCTCAAACACAATGTAAGAAGAATAGATTGGCCCAAAAAAGGAGACTTTTAAGTGCCCAACCGTTTCGTCTTCAACAAAATAAGCTTTACCTTCAACTTCGGACCACTGTTGATCTTCTTCTGAATATCCGCGGTTTGTCACCTTAACCCCACCATCCTCGCGAAGCCGATACTCGGCCGTAACGTTGGATAGACCACGCTCAAACGAATGATCGAGCCGTGCGATTTCGTACCACTTGCCTAGATAAGGCTCTAAATCAAAATTGTTAACTGGCTCCACCCCATCAGGTTTAGAGGTACAGCCAAATAAAGTTACAAGTGATAAAAGTAATAATGTTTTTAGCGATTTCATACAACACCTAAATTTGATTTAGTGATTGATTTTACTGTAGAAGGTAGCAAATCGATCACTAAGTCGCACCACTGTCCCAAAGGTACGTAGCTAGACATCACAGTTCTTCATTGTCAATAGTATGCTGAACACCAAAACCTCGTTATGTCAGCAATTCCCTAACAATATTGTTCTATGTTTTACTTACAAGTTGGGCATACTTGTATATTTTGTCAGCATTTAACCGTATGCATATAGAAACTTTGCACAATATAGACATACGCTGTCATATCCCCCTCCTATAATACGTCGCGATATAGACAGAGGTTATTGTTATGAAATTAAAAACAGTGTCAGTTTGTGCACTTTTGGTATTGCTTGCAGGTTGCCCGCAGGAAAACCCAAGCCAAGCGACACAATTAACAACCTCGGCAGATGTATGTAATACACAAGGAAACATGCCAGGTGGGTGGAATGAGTTTAATGCTACCCCTGATGCACAAAAGGCAATGGCTTTTGTTTTGAAAAGAATGGACACAATAGCGTCGTTCAAACAAATACTGAACGTTCACGCGCAAATCGTTAGCGGCGTCAACTATGCCATTGAGTTTGAATTGGATGATGGCTCTATTTGGAATACAGTTGTTTATCGCAACCTAGATGGTGAGTATGCGATTACCCAGTCGCCAAAAGAAGGCCACTTTTGCGAACAGTAGCGATTAAGTAAGAAAGCCCCTAGATAGGGGCTTTGGGGTTTGTGATAGCAACGGAATTAGACAGCGAAGCTACATTGAGATTTGACCGATACTATCGAACCGACTCTTGATGGTTCAACATCAATCCTCTGCGCCATTTGTTCTTTTAACTCAGAAACGTGAGAAATAACACCGATCATGCGTCCAGTCTGTTGTAAATCCACTAGCGTTTGAATCGCGAGATCCAAAGATTCTGGGTCTAAACTACCGAACCCCTCATCAATGAATAAAGTGTCTAAACGGATACCACCACTATAGGATTGCACAACATCCGACAAGCCAAGCGCCAAAGCAAGCGCTGCCATAAACGATTCACCACCGGAAAGTGTCGCAACATCACGTGTTTTTCCTGTGTAACCATCTTCAACCATTAAATCTAAGCCGCGACCCGCAGCGCCTTTGAAGCCCTCTGTTTTTCGAGCAAGAATATAGCGCCCTTTACTCATGAGGCTTAAACGTTGAGAGGCCTGAATCAACACATCATCCAACAGTACACCAAGAACAAAGCGATGCAGGCTAACCCTGCTGCCTGTTTTACCGCTGGCAACGTCGTATAACGTACCAAACACTTTGTACTCTTCTTCTAACTTACTATTTTTCTCATGCAGCGTATCAATATCTTTACGAACTTTTTCAATTCGCTCAAAGGTTGAGCGCGTGGTATCGAGCTGATTCCTTACTTCAATATACTGCGCCTGCAGAGTGGTTAAGCTGTCGTTAAGCGAATCCAAGTCCGGTCTTTCAAGCGCTTTCAATGCATGGTTTAAATCATGTAGTGTTTGTTCAAGCTTGGTTTGTGTCTGTTTGAAGTTGTCTATTTCTTTCTGCCACGCTTGAAGCTCATCATCTGTCACTCTGCTATTTAGATAACTGCTTTCATCCTCAAATTTACTCGCCTGTAATGCCTCATTCCACGCTAATTCTGCTTGGCTAAGCTTTTGTTCTGACTCAGATAGCCACTGCTTGTTCGTCACTAACTGACTTTCAGCATTCGATTGCGCTAATACCGCTTGCTGCAAAGCGTTTTGCGCCTTTTCTAAACCTGTATTCAAGGTCAGAATTTGCTCTTTTGTGAGCAAAATGTCACGCTCAAGCGCATCAACGGAACTGTATTTCGGATCAATGGAAGCTTGTAATTGAGTCAATTGTTCTTGGTTTGCTTGAACGGTTGATTCATTTGCCGCCATTTGATTCTGCAACTCATGAATTTTATTTTCACCCACTAAGCAGCGTTGATTAAGCTGTTCAACGTTCTTTTCTAGCTTTTCAATATCAATAGATTGTAGACGTAGAAGTTGATCATTAAGCGCCTGCAACTCAGTTTGAACCGTCGAGATCTCAGATGCTGCATGCTCACCAAGCTCTTCTTTCAACTGGTCGATTTGATTCTGATGCTGAATAATGACAACGTTATGTTGTTCTTGCTGATTACTTAGCTGGTTCAGTGAGGTTTGAGCTTCTCTTTCTTTCACTCTGGCAGCCTGAACTTGCTCTTTTGTAACGACTTCTTCAACAAACGTCGCAGGGTTAGGATGCGCTTGGCTGCCACATACCGGACATGCTTCACCTGCCTTTAGTCGCTGCGCTAATACTGCCGCTTGAGCGTTGTGCCACTTAAGCTCTATCGTATCAGCGGCTTGTTGACACTGCATATAGCGCTGACTGGCCTCCTGTAATGACTGCTGCTTGCTTACGGTTAACGCCGTGAGTTTAGAGAGCTCCAAAGTAAGACCATGCAGCTTTTGTAGATCCTGTAGTAGTCGTTGTTTTTGTTTTATTTCCGCATCGATGCTGCCAACAAGCGCAACATCTACTCGGGCTTGCTCTAGATCTTTCTGGCCCTGTTGCGCCTGAAACGCCAACTTGTCTTTCAGCTCTATGTACTGTTTTAACGTTGCTTCAAATTGTTGCTTTTGTTGATGACCTGCCGTTATTTTTCTTTCCAAGTTGGCTTTTTCAAGCAACTTGTCTTTCATGCTTTCAAGTTGATACTGCAGTTGCGTTAACTGTGGGACTTTTGCCGCGGCTTCTTTTGCACTTTGCTGCAAGTTTTCTTTTTCTTTCGTAACAGCATTGGCTTTATCAAGGCTCTCTTTCAAAGCTACGATTTTTTGTCTGAGCTCTTGAGTTTGAGTTTTTGCATTTTGTAATGAGACGTAGGGTAATTCTATCTTATTGGCATTTTTAGCATTTTCTAATTGCTGTTGACGAACTTTTATCGAGTCTGAGTGTTCTAGATGCAGCTTGAGTGCGTTTTCTGCTTGCTCTCGTTTCGAAAACTCTCCATTAATAGTTTCCGCTTTTTGCAATTCAGATTTAGCAACATTTAGCTTATCTAACGAAGCTTGTTCTTTCTTTCTATCGACCTCTAGCTGCTCAGTTGCTTGTTCGAGCTGGTGTAATAATTCCTGCTCTGAACTCACTCCTGCAACTTGTAAAGCGCCTCGAATTTGATTATCAAATTCATCTTTCGCTTTACTGATTGCGCTCGCTTTATCTTTGAGCGCGTACTCAATTTTTTTATATATGTCCGTTTGAAAGAGCTGACCAAAAATTTCTTCGCGCTCTTTAGAGCTAGCAAGCAACAGCTCCCGGAATTTTCCTTGAGGCAATACCATTACTTGGCGAAATTGCGTTTCATTCAAACCAATAATATTGCTCACTTCTGTTTTAACTTGAGTCGTCTTGCTAGTGATGAGCTTTTCGGTCTCGCCGAGTTCATAAAGAGCCGCAGTGTGCTTTTTTACCGTCATCCCTTCACCACGCGCTTTGGGCGCTTCCTGCTCTGGAGATCGCACAACTCGGTATTGTTTGCCATGTAACGAAAATTCTAGAACGACTTCGGTTGGTAAGTCTTGCGCCGATAAGTCACATCGCATCTGGATGCCTTGCCGCTCATTACCGGTAGTTTCACCGTAAAGGGCAAAGCAAATGGCATCTAAGATCGACGTTTTACCTGAGCCTGTAGGACCATTAATCAAAAACAGAGGGTTACGGCCAAGCTTTTCAAAGTCAATGACTTCGGTTTTTGCAAACGGACCAAAGGCTTGCATGGTAAGTTTAATTGGTTTCATCTTTGGTCCCTATTGCTGTGATAATTGCTTAATAATGTCAGTAACGGCTTGTTCTTGCTCTTGGGATAATTGACTATCTTGTGCCTCAATAAAAAAGTCTCGGAACATATCAATTTCGCTTCGGGCCAACTTTGCTTGCGCCATTTCCTGCTCTACCCCAATTAACATACCCGGTTTCTCAAGATGTAAAACGTTTGGATACACCGAACGAAGCTTTTCCATTGGATTTAAAATCGCATGTTTATCCATCAAACGAACGAACAAATAATCTTCATTTTTAGGGTCAGTCTTGCCCTGCTCTATGACTTTATCTAGCTCTCCCTCAACAATGCGCATTTCATGAGGGGCAATTAGCTCAATATGTTTAGCAGAGACAAATCCTTTCTTGTCTAGTTCGACTAACGTGAAGCCTTTCTTCTGGTTCTGTTCACCAAAACTATACTTCATAAGTGAACCAGAATAACGGATATGCTCTGCGCCTTTCTTCTGAGGCTGATGTAAATGACCAAGTGCGACGTAGTCGAAATCTAAGAAATGCTCATGACTTACGCGATCAGAGCCACCAATAGATAGTGGTCGTTCAGAGTCAGACTCAATAGCACCATCAACAAAACAGTGGCTAACGAGAACACGCCTTTGCTCTGAAATGAAATGCTCTCTTATTTGCTCTACAAGCAGTTGATGTGCCTCATCATGAGTTGATACCGAGGTTTTGTAGGCAAATCTGACCTGTTCAGGGTCGTTATAAGGCATGCCATAAAACGCTACCTCACCCGCAGAGTCCGTTTTTATGATGATGGGAGTTAGCATATCTTCAAAGTTACTAACAATATGAAGGCCTGCATTTTTCATTTGCTCTGAGCCAAAACCTAATCGTTCTGCACCATCATGGTTGCCAGATATCAATATCATCGGTGTTTTCAGTTCAGTACAAATACGCTTCACGACTCGATTTAGCAGTTCTATTGCAACCGTTGGTGGCACCGAACGGTCATAAATATCTCCCGCCACTACAACGGCATCGACGGGGTTGTGTTCAATATAGTTAATCAGTTGTTCGAGTACTGCTTGTTGATCTTCGAGTAGTGATACATTGTGGAATTGTCGACCAAGATGCCAATCTGAGGTGTGGATAAACTTCATTCGAATTCACTTTCCGCCAAATCTTTAAGCAAGGTTTGCTCCTGCAAGAATCCGAATTTCAGCCGTGTAAACATCAGAGTATTACGTGACTGGCTGAATCTGGCACAAACCAAAGCTCAATTTATTTAATTTGGGTTAGGATATCTTGAGTCGAACAGCTTTTCATGTAGTTTATGTTCTATGGTTCACTATTTCACCGGAAAGCGAGAAGAACGTTGTATAAACACCTTTTAAGCAACATTAAGTGATGGTCTCGAGTAAACATAACCGTCACATTTAAACCATTAAAAGCCAACGTTTAGAAGGGACAAACTAGATCCAGAACTACTCGTTATGCCAATTGTATAGAACTCCCACCGTATAACCATCTGGCTCGATATCAGCTTGTAAAACGTGGAAGTCTGAGTTGAGGCTACTTCTTTGATGCTCCTCAATCATTAACACTTTTAAAACACCTCCGCATGCGCCCAGCCCTCCTAGTTTAACATCAATAAATTGATACTGAGTTTGATCGGTCACCCAGGGAGACAAGAGTTGCATAGCATTTAACCATCGAGGCTCATCTCCATCAATGGATAAATGCAACTCACTAAGTGAGTGATCACACCCTACTCCAAGTTGTTTGAACACTTTATCGACAGCAATGCTTTGTTGTTTGGTATCTAAATCAATTCGAACATCATCAGTAACAAGGCCGGACTGTTGAAAAAAGCACTTCGTCAAAATGATCGAGTTTTGAGATTTGGCATGCTCTTCTGCATCGCGAGCAATTTCTATAGCCAGTATCCAAGTTGCTTGTGTTTCGTTAACTTCACGGTTTATCCGATTTAGCGCCATCAAGAACGCCGCTTGACCATAAGGATAAAAATAAATTTCTCTATTGGCAGAGTTACCAAGGATAAGAGAAAACTCGTTTATCAATGCCTTAAGCAAGCTTTTATCTACCGAAGACGGTAAAAGAACACAGATATTCCCTTTGATATCACTTTGCTCCAGTATCTCGCGCTTAGAGCGCACAAGATTTAATATCTGCTCATACAGTGATTGATCAGGATAGGATCTTGGTGTTTCTGCGGGCAATCTAAAACATTCGTTAGCTATATCACGAACAGTGTATGGCCTGCCATTAATGGCAAGAAGATGAGTTTGAAATGCGAGTGGCATCTAGCCTCCGATTAAAACCGTAGGCATGCCAGACAGAATTTTACCACCATGAGACGTTGAATCCCCGACCCTTGCCGCTGGCTTACCGTTGATTGTAACGCTAGAAGAGCCTGCTGAGATGCTATCCGGAGGACCTATACAGATAAGCTTATCTCCCTGCCTAGCCGCTGGAATGCCGCCAATTGTCACGTTTGGCGAGCCAACTACGACCGGGCCACCTACATGAGGAATTTTTCCTGTTTTTTTAGGACAAAGATGAAAGCTGCCCAATATTGCGGCTGGTTTACCCACTTTAAATCACCTTAGTTCAATGAAATTTGCCCAGCTTTAAGAGCGATAGCAGAGCCGTTAATAGATATTTTATTGCCTTTGATGTTGATTTCTCCGGAACTAGACATCTGAATCGAAGCGCCACCGACTTTGATCTCGATACTCTTTCCTGCATTAAAAGACAACACTTCACCCGTTTCATTAGAAAAGTTTTTACCTACTTTCAAGGTCGCATTCTTGCCAACCTCTTGATTGACATCATTCGTCACTTTTTCGGTTTTACTGTTTTCAACGGCAATATCAACACAGTCTTCAACTAGCATTTGGAAAAGTTTTTCGGCATGAAGATAGATGTGTTCTTCACCGGGTTTGTCATCAAAGCGCAACTCATTAAAATTAGATGTGCCTTTTTGTACAGAACGCGATTTATAACCACTTTGAGAGCTTTGCTCTGGTAACGTGTAGGGAGGGAGTTGACTACCATTGTACAGTGACCCCGTAACAATTGGCTGGTCAGGATCGCCATTGACAAACTCGACGATGACCTCTTGTCCTACTCTAGGATGAAACACCGAGCCCCATCCGTTACCCGCGATATTTTGCGCAACACGAATCCAACATGAACTGTTTACATCGTATTTGCCAGCACGATCCCAGTGAAACTGAACTTTAATACGACCGTGTTTGTCTATGTAAATTTCGCCATCTTTGTTTCCCGTTACCACTGCGGTTTGCAAACCTTTCATCTGAGGTTTCGGATAGTTCACAGAAGGGCGAAGGATTGTTTTTGAGTCAACACAACTAAATGATACTTTAACACCTTGCGCAGCAGTGCCACCTTGACCAGTCTGATTATAAACAGCCGCAGATAAAAAAACGGCGGACAGCACGTATTCTTTGCCGACTCGAGACTTATCTTCATGCTTTTTAAACTTAAAGCACTTTCCCACACTGAACGTTCGACACGTTGCCTCGCCACGACACAGATATGCGTTTTGCTGTAGTGCTTCTATAGCGTGCGTGTTTCTAAGTGCGTATTGATCATCACTTTCCGTTTCACCCATGTATTCAAAATACTCGCTTTCAGGCACGGTAAAAAAATCACTTTCACCCTTGGCAGTATTTTTAGGATTAGACGAAGGCTTAAGCATGTTATAGCCAGACTTTTGGCTTGCTTTAGTCGTCAAAACTTGGGTTTCATGCCAAGAAGAAATATGGCTAGACTTAGCCGTACCTGTATCAAAATCGACTAAAAACTCTGTACCCGGCTTATAGAAACTGATGTCATCAAAAATCTTAAGCGTGTGGACAGACTTAGTGTGTGTGAAACAGAACGATAGCCCTTCTTCTGACAATAAGCGTCGGACAAATTCAAGGTCTGACTCTTCATATTGCACTTTGTATGTGTATTTAGGGTACGACTTAGTTAACTCAAAACTAAAGGCGACACTATGCTCCGAGAGTACTTCGGAGATAATTTCTTTTATATCTTTATGCTGAAATATTCTGCAATTTTTTCTATAATCGGCGAAACGTAATTTAGGCTCTATTAATAACTCTATATTTTTATAATTCTCACCATTATGAGTATTAGAAACTCGTTGCCCTTCTAATCTTGCAGCAGATACATAACCATGTATATAACGAGGTCTTGAAGAAACATCCTCACTATTTTCAAGGGTAATTGTTACTTCTTTACCAATTATTTCGTTTAACTCACTTCGTTGATCATTAAAGTAAGCTTTAGCACGCAATGAAAAAAGTTCTGAGATCTCTTCTCTATACTCAAATGAGTTTAGTATGATGGCATCTTTTCCGAATGGAGAGGAAATTCGGATGAAATTGTTATCTTGAGTTGCTCTTTTCATTAAATACTTCTTTCAAAAAATGCGGGGGAATATTCCCCCGCATAAAAATTACATTTGTTGACCTTTAACACCGCTGTAGCCGTATACCAATGGCGCAGAAGTGTTGTTTTTATCGTCAGTAGGAGTCACTGTCATCATCATTTCAGTGTAAGAAATAGTGATGGTTTCAACTGGACGATCATCCTGGATAGAAACTGAGTAGTTAGAAATCATCGCATCAGTCAGTTCGATCTTCATGATTTCTTCAACTTTCTCACCTTGCTTAGTAATATGGAAAACCGCAGGTTTACCTTTACCAATTGTCGCTTCTTTAAATAAGTCAGGAGAAGAACGGTCTTGAAGTTTAGTGATAGTCAAATCATATAGACGAGTAGCGCTCGCTTCACGGTCCATCGCTGTACCAGTGTATGATGAGATCTCACGACCTACACTCCAATCTACAGATAGTAGTGTAATCAAATCCTTATATTGCTCGGCAGTTGCCTCACCCTTAATATCTGCGTATTTAAGATACGTATTAGACTGCATGCTAATCTCCTATAGCATTATTAATTGACATATATCGTAGTAATTTAATTATCTGACGTTTGATGATAATTAGTGATTAATGTATCAAAAACTTCATTTTAAATACGCCCTGTTATATCTTTAAATAAGACTTAATTTAAGCGTTTTTTATAAAAAATAATAGTTAATATGAACCAACTCCCAATTATTATTGAGAGTGTAAAGGATGTTAAACTATTGAGACATCAAGTCCACTAGTTGTACCTTTAACAATAATTTCATCAAACGTCTTATCATTAAGAATTGCATGCAATATTTCATGAGAAATCTTAGGAAGTAATGTGTTTTCTATGGTTGTCTGTACCACACGTGCACCGCTCCCCGACTCATTACTATTGTCTACAATATCATTAATTAGTTCTTCATCAAAAAATAGGTCAGCGCCGTAATTTTTACGAATGCGATTCGTAACTTTGGCTAATTTTAATTTTGTTATTTCTATCAATACTTCTCTTGATAGAGGCAAATAAGGTAATACATTAACACGTCCTAAAAATGCAGGTTTAAAGTCAACCAACAAATCGTCACGCAAAGCATCTTTTAGTGCTGAAGGTTCTGGAGATAAATCAGGATCAGAATACAAAGACATCGTCGTTTCGGTCCCTGTATTCGCGGTCATAATAATAATAGTGTTTTTAAAATCTATATCGCGACCTTCACCATCTTTAATTGAGCCTTTATCGAATACCTGATAAAAAATATCTTGAACTCCAGGGTGTGCTTTTTCCATTTCATCCAAGAGAATCACACTATAAGGTTTGCGTCTGACGGCTTCAGTAAGTACACCACCTTCGCCATACCCAACATAACCTGGAGGCGAGCCTAATAATAAGGAAACTTTGTGCTCTTCTTTAAACTCGGACATATTGATAGTTGTGACATTCTCTTCACTGCCGTACACTTTCTCTGCAATAGCTAAAGCAGATTCAGTTTTACCCACTCCACTTGGTCCCGTGAGAAGAAATACACCATTTGGTCGTGTCTCATCCGTGAGCTGTGCACTGGCAGTTTTTATCACTTCAGACATGACTTCCAAAGCGTGATCCTGTCCGACAACTCGTTTACACAAACTCTCTTTCAAACTCAGTACAGCTTGGATTTCATCATCCTGAAGTTTGCCCAGTGGTATCCCGGTCCAATCTGAAATTACTTCTGCAACAAGCGCTTCATTGACATGCGAAAATACTAATGGCTGCGAGTTAGCGGAGAGGCTACTTTCGAGCTCTTGTAACTTGTCCCTAGCAGTCTCAGAACCCTCCTTGATTATTTGAGCTCTAAGTGACTTAGCTTCACTTACCCACTCTTTTTCTTTCTCCCACAGCGTCTCTAGTTCAACTATTTCACTAGATAGAACATCAATCTCTTTTCTGACATCTTGCAACTGCATATCAAGAGGTGCACCTAGCTGACTTTCTTGGCTTAGGTGCTCATATTCAGCTTGCTTGGCTTTTAGTTTATTCCTTTTCGCATCTAGACCTCCCGGTGTAGACGATTGACTTAACGCGACTCGCGAGCAGGCTGTGTCTAAAACAGACACAGCCTTATCTGGCAGTTGTCGGCCATTAATGTATCGAGCTGAGAGTTGAACGGCAGCATTGAGAGCCTGGCTAGTGATGTGGACGTCATGGTGTTGTGCCATTACGTCAAGTAAACCACGTAACATCTCGATCGCTAGCTCCGGCGCTGGCTCGTCGACCTTCACTACTTGAAAGCGTCTGGTAAGAGCCGCGTCTTTTTCAAAATACTTTTTATATTCTGCCCAAGTTGTTGCTGCGATCGTCCTGAGTTCACCTCTTGCTAACGCTGGCTTTAGAATATTCGCTGCATCACCTTGTCCTGCTTGTCCCCCACCACCAATCAGACCATGTGCTTCATCGATAAACAAAATAATGGGTTGTGGTGCGTCGTTAACTTCTTTCACAAGGTTTTTAAGTCTGTTTTCAAACTCACCTTTCATGCCAGCACCAGCTTGCAATAACGCCAGATCCAAAGACTTAATCGCTACATTTTGTAGAGCAGGAGGTACATCGCCATCAATAATCTTTTGCGCCAAACCTTCAACAACGGCTGTTTTTCCAACGCCAGCTTCACCAGTTAGAATCGGGTTGTTTTGTCGACGTCTTAATAAGATGTCGATCATTAAACGGATTTCATTGTCTCTACCAATAACCGGATCTATCTTACCTTCCCTAGCCTGCTCAGTAAGATCTGTTGTAAATTGATTCAGCGCAGAATTCGCGTTTGATTTCCCTAGGTCATTCGATCCTGATTGACGCGTATTACTTTCTTTAAAGTTCAATAACCGAGATGGTTCTATCTTGTTTAACTCAGGGCTAATCGAACCAGCCATGTTGACTAACGTATCATCAGACAAGTAGGCAAATAAAAGATGAATGCAATCCAACTGCTCCTGATTGAACTCAATCGTTGCCGATAGCAAAGCATTTTGCATCACAGTCACTGTGTGAGCTGAAAGACCTGGGACCGATTGACATCCCGTTTTGTATTTTTCAAGTGTCTTTTGAAGATCAGTTTCAACCTTGATTTTATCGACATCAAATTCGTCGAAAACTTCCGAGTAAATATCGGCAGGGTGTTGAATAATCGTCATTAACCAGTGAGACATTTCAATACTGTGATGGGTTCGAGAGCTTGCCATCGCAGCTGCTTGTTCAAGTGTTTCCTTAGCCTGAGGAGACAATCTTTCGACCAACGCTGAAAGTGAGAGTGAAGCCATTATGTTTCCTTTAAATAGTAATTGTTATGGTTCGATCTTTTGTGCGTTTATGTTTTTTAAGTACAGAACCAACACCTAATTGACCATGTTTTTTTGATAAACAAACTTGAGGTAATAAACTATGTTTGGTGGTGAGCTGCCATTTCACTTGCTTATGCTTACCAATAAATTCATAAGCCGCACGTTTAATAATTTCTACATTTGGATGGTTAGGCAGTAATTTACTAACCAGATCTTTGTGCTTTGGCAGAAACTCGATCGTTGTTCCTGCGTTTATATTCCAAGCTTTCGAGCCTAAGGATGCTCCGGAACCAAGTTGAGCAAACTGCCCTTCTGGCATAGTTCGAGATGAAAGACGTGTTTGCTCTTCTTTTGCAAGATGTAGCCACTGCCCTTGAAACTCATGAATCTTTACTTGGCATCCAGATAAACATTCAAGAACACTTTTTAGTCCAGCTTTACTTCTCGTCGGTGAAGCAAAAACACCACCATAGTGCAGGGACAAAGAACTACCCTGCCCAGTTAATGCCGATTTACAATCTTCTAAAGGTGAACGTAATCCCTGTGCATGAGCACGAGACTGAACGGTCAATTGACTTAGTTGCCAGCATCGATAGTAAAGAGACAGTAAACGATGGTTAAAAATATCGTAGAAGTCCACCATTGCTGTATCGCCTTCTTTTTGACGATGCAAAGCTAACTCGCTGTAGTGCTGAGGAAGCACCCCCTGCTCACCCGTTAGGCCTATCAGATTAGTTTCTAGTGCTAGCTTGTGGCTATCAATATGTTTCAGATCGCAAAGCTGCGCATTTTCAAAACCTAACGATGGGTTGACCTTTAGGTTTAGTTTTTCATGCTTAGGTAGAGCATCTGTCCCTATTTGTGCCTCGGCTTGCAAGATCTCGTGTTCGATAAGGTGAATTGCTTCAAACAACGGATGTTGCTTTAGATCTCGATAAAATTGCTCCGCGATCATAGCAACACCTTATCGCCAGTTAATGCAGGCCATAAGTGGAAGGGTTTTCCCGTTGACTTAAGTCTTATTTCTAGCTGCGTAAAAATGTTAATTTCAGCATATTGTGCAAAGTAAACGGATAAAACACTACCTAGGAGGAAGATTTGCTCTTTAGGTAAAATTTGATCAGAAACCGTCAAAATGATTTTTATACCGTGCGCAAAACCAACTTTACCTTTCTGACTTACTCTGCCTGTAGTCGGCTCGAACTCTAACTTCGCTAAAGCATCAATTACCGCTTTCGTTTCTGCGGTCCCAGAAAATGCATAGAGATTCAGAGTTTGCTTCAAAGTTGTTAATCCATCTTCTTCGGTAAAGTGGTTTAAAGTTAGAAGCTTAGTTAACTGCCATCGTGTACTTTCATCCATTTCTGGCCGGAGGGTTTCTGATATAGAAACTAAACAACGAACTGACTCGAAGTTGTCATTTACTTCCGGCAAAGAGACTTTTGGAAGACCGCCTCCAAATGGAAGCTTCTGCGCTAAATTACGATTGCAGCACTCCGCTTCAACGTACATTAGCCAGTTTTCTCGGCTCTCTGGACTGAACAATTGATGCCTTTTATCAACAAAAGAAATGTAAGTTTCCCTGCCCGGTTCATCGTATCCACCAGCCCAATTTTTATCCTCACGTCTCATCAACCAATAAATTTCACTGGCGTTCATATAATGCGTGTGCTCACCAGCGTGATAACATGGCAGGTTGTGATACGTTTTGTTCCAGTTTCTCAATGTTACGTCAGAAATAGAGACAACCTCGTTACTCTCGGCTTCCTGGTATTGCGGTGATAAGTGGTAATCGTACTCGGTTGGTAGAATACGCTTGGGCTCCATAACACTTTTAAATAAGTTGACGACTGGCACACAACCAACCATCAAGCTCTCTTCATCCACTTGCTTAGGAAGCCAATCATCATTGGTATCAAAGTAAAAATACAGTTCAGCTTGCTCTCCAAGAGCTAGCTCTGATAATCCAAGTTCAGTGATATCAAAGAACATGAACTTCTCAGGAAAGTGCAGATACTCAACAAGTAATCTTGCTCCCGAAAAGCTTCTCTTACTGTATGGAACAACCTTCTCATCTTCTGAAAATCCCACTTCAATAAGATGCCTTTTCGTTAAAGAACGAACTTCTTTGCCACCCGCAACGACAGATAAACCAATTAGATTTTGAAATAGCATTTGGTAAAGTTTAAACGTCAACTGAGATTGCCCGTTTAAATAAAAGCGCAACCGTTCTAATCCCATGTCACTCAGAGATGTCTCTTCATCTTGGGCGGTGAGCTGGATTTTCAAAACTGAATGAGCATGGCTTTCCCATTGGGAGCCCACCGATTTAAGCGGTGCGTTTTTGAAAGCGCCAGAGGTCACATCAACAGGGTACATTCTGACCGGATAACAGGTTCTAAACTCGCATTCGTGGTATCCAGGAGCACCGATAACGACTCGCTCACCTTCTTCTACGTCAAAAAAAGAGGAAGTGGAGCTAGAGCAGTTCATCTTAATGACGGACATTGATGGAATTGGTGCGTGAAAATCCGGATATAACTGCCCCATCAAAGATTCAGTGAACTGAGGATAACTATTGTCTAAACTTTGTCTAATCCTTGCCGTTAGAAATGCACAGCCTTCTAGCAATCTTTCTACATGTGGATCGTCAACCTGCTCCTCACTGATACGGAGTCTCGCAGCGATCTTAGGATACTGCTCCCCAAACTCTTGTCCTTTGTGACGTAAATAAGCTAACTCGCGATTATAGTATTTGAGAAACTCTTCACTCATTTCGCTCTACTCAGTTTCATACCTAAATTTACCGGCTCTACTTCAGAATTGAATCGCACTTCATGAATGCTGTTATCGATTAAGCAAGTGGCGCTAATTTGTAACCTCAACACCCTATCAATAGCGTTTTTCTCGTCCGAAATCTGGACATAAGGATTCCTTAACCTAGGCTCGAACTCTTTAATTGCATCATGAACAATGTCACAAAGCTGATTCTGCCCCTCTTGGCTGCTATAAGGCATCGAGGAAAAATCTGGCAGACCATAATTCAATATTGAATAGCGAACCTCTAAAAGGTCATCAGGAATGTTTTTCCATCCGATACGACTATTTAACATAGACTCCAGATCTCTAAGCAAGCTGTTCAACATCTGTTGTTGGCTCGTAGGGAAGTCTTTTTCATCTCTAGTTGAAGGATCACTATCCATCAATTTGTCGAGCAGAGAAACGGTTAAAGACATGTTATTGTTACGCTATTTGTTTCGACTCTAACAATGTAATCAAGTCACAGATTGGGAGGGCTGAATCACCAACTAGCCAACATTTTTGGCCTAAACCCACGAAGGATTCTTGCTCACCAAGCTGTTTCCAATCTGTTTCTCGACCTAGCTTTTGTGCGTCAGTTTCTGAGTCAACATAGGTCAATGGCATATGGCCTTCTCCTTCGCCAAGTCCGTCAATATCAAACTCTACAGGTCGCCAAATACTTTCTAATAAAGAGGTAGGTGCTTTTATTTCTAGCGCTTGAATGCTAGAAATTGGAACAAGAAAATAGTTACCCGCGGTGGAAAACAGTTCAATGTAACCACCTAAACGATCATCAATATCCCTAGCATCTTCATAGTTTGTACCGTTTATGTTAAAGCCTTTAATAGTACGATGCTCTTCAATGCTATGCGCTAGGTGTGACGCTTCTGCATAGTCTTGATTTTTGAGAGCGAGGTTAAAGCGAACAAGCTCTTTAGTGAATTCCTCGTCACCTAATACCTTGGCACTAGCCGCACCGTCGATAAAATCTTTTCTAGCCTGGGCCGCTTTCACTAAATGTCGCAACTGACTTGCACCAGGTAGATACTCAGGAAACAATTTGATCGATTGCATAAGTTGCTCATCCGCACGCTCGAAGTCTCCATCAATGCAAAGCAGCTCAATGAACGAGCTTCTCAAGCTTGCATCTTTAGGCGCCGCTTTAATTTCATCAATTAATAGCTCTAGAGCTTGTTGCAATTGGCCTTGGGACAAAGCATTTTTCCATTGGGTCATTGTTATTTCCTTACACCAAGTGCTCTGGTGATAATTCAGTAATTAATTTAATGCTAGATACCATTTGATCGAGCTGGAAGTGCGGTCGCAAATGGATAACAGAGTAATAGTGTCCTGGAGTTTCTCTTTTCTCTCGAACCGTAATTTTCGCTTCATTTAAGGGGTACTTCGCCCTAAGTTCATCAGATGCTTCATCCGACGCGGTAGTGTACTGATGCAACCATCGTTGAAAGTCTCGCTCAAGGCTTTCTGCATCTTGATATCCACCAATCTTGTCACGCCCCATAACCTTGAGATAATGTGCGACTCGCGACACACACAACGTGTATTGCAACATCGACGTGAGCTTTGCATTCGTTGAAATGTGTTTTTCTGCATATTGCTTAGGCTTGTAGAGAGATACATTCGAGGTCATTCCTACCATATCGGTTTCAGGTACAGGAGAAATAGAAATGAAACCGCATTCAGACAACTCTTGTTCTTTTCTCTCAGAGATCTTTAAGTTTAAAGGGCATCTTTCACGGTCATTCTTGCCATTAACGCGCATTTTGTTCCTAGTAGGAGCGACGATAATACCCTGACTATAATCCCCTTGCTTAATGCCTCGCATGTGCGTAAACCACCCATGCTCCTGAAACGCTCTAATTGATACGGCCGCAAAACAATACGCGCTACTCCCCCATAGCAAATCGCGATTAGAGTCGTAGACATGCTCTTGAAAGTCGAACTGATCGTTGCGCGAACCATCACTTTTATATGGCTGACGGAATAAAACATTCGGCGCAGTCAGGCCAATAAATTTGGTATCATCGTTGTCTCTCAAACTGCGCCATTTTGCGTAATCTGCCTGTTCAAATTGGGCCGCAATATCTCTTATCGCAGAGAGCTGTGAAAAACTGTCAACACCAAACATCTCCGGCGATGCTGACATAATGAACGGGCTGAATGCTGCCGCTGCAGACTGAGAGATCTTGCTGAGCACAGACAGATCTCTATCAAAATAATTTTTACTCGCATCACAACGAAGTTGATAATCGCCAACTACCACGCCAAAGGGTTCTCCCCCGGCCATGCCATATTCATTTTGATAGAGCAGCTTAAATAGTGCTGATTGGTCAAACTCGATGGCTTTTAGTGCATCTTTACTGACTTCATTCCATGTTGCCGCCAACACCTTGACTTTGACGGAGTCCGATGAGCGAGTGTCGACCTGTTCGCATAAATACCTCACGCCGATCCAACCTCTTTCGAGTTGTTGAAACTCAGGATGATGTATTATTTCGTTTAATTGAGATTCTAATAGCTCATCAATTCGGTTTATCGTGTTCATCACACTATGACGAAAACTGTCCAAATCTCTTGAACGCGTACCTTCTAGCCAAATTCGAGCTGACTCTACAAGATCAGAAGATTCATTGAATCGAGTCAACCACGGGCTATCAAGCTCAGCATAGCCTCCTGTGCTGAATTCATGCTTTAGCTTACTGGGATCGCGAAAGTTAAGTGACACTGCTATTTCCATCTAGAACATAACGATTTGGTATGGCTGGCCTTACGACCAGCCAATTCATCTCTTATCCACCCGACTGAGGGATCTTTGCAACAAGTCGCAAAGATGTCGTCAATTCTTCCATTTGCAGCCAAGGCTTAAGCCATGCTACAGCATTGTAAGAACCTGGTGCGCCAGGGATTTCCTTAACCTGGACACGAGCATCTGCTAGAGGGTATTTCGCTCGGATCTCTTGACCACCACCCTCTGAAGCATTTACATAGCCTAGAATCCAGCGGTTCAACCAAGACTCAACGTCTTCTGCCTCCATAAAGCTACCGATTTTATCTCGAGCCATTACCTTCAAATAATGCGCAAAACGAGATGTCGCCATCATGTAAGGTAGACGTGCTGAAATCGCCGCATTAGCCGTTGCTTCTGGAGATTCGTGGTTCGCCGGTTTTTGACAGGTTTGCGCACCAAAGAAAACCGCATAGTTGGTGTTTTTGTAGTGACAAAGCGGTAAGAAACCAAGTTTACCCAGCTCTGCCTCACGTCGGTCGGTAATACCAATCTCTGTTGGACACTTCATATCAGGATCGCCATCATCACTCATGAAGAAATGTGTTGGCAAATTATCCACTCGACCACCACCTTCTGCGCCACGGATAGCTGTACAGAATCCATATTTTGAGAAGGCGTCTGTTAACTTAACACCAAGAACATACGAAGAGTTCATCCAACAGTAGTCATTATGCTCAGCATTGACAGCAATACCTGACACTGGGTCTACTTCGAACTCTTCAAATCCAAATTCCTCAACTGGAGCAGTGGCTTGTCCGTATGGCAAACGAGCCAGAACTTTCGGCATAGTCAGGCTAACAAAACGTGAATCAGCACTCTCACGGAACGAACGCCATTGAGCGTATTCTAACGACTCAAAGACCTTGTCTAGATCGCGTGGTTTTGACAGTTCAGTCCACTCATCAAAACCAAATAGTGCTGGTGAGGCCGCGGACAAGAATGGGGAGAAGCCTGAAGCGGCTACATTTGACATTAGGCGCAGCGACTCAATATCCTCTGGGTGGTTGGTAAACTCATAGTCACCAATTAATGCACCATAAGGTTCACCACCTGCACTGCCAAACTCAGACTCGTAAACTTTCTTAAAGATCTGGCTTTGGTCAAATTCAACCGCTTTACTCAAGTCTTTATGTAACTCTTTCTTAGTCATACTCATCATGCGAATTTTCAGAGTAGAGCTCGTCTCTGAGTTCATCACTAGATAATTTAAACCACGCCAAGAACCTTCAAGTTTCTGTAATTCAGGATGATGCATTACTTCAGACAACTGATCAGAAATCTGTTTATCAAGTAAATTAACCGCTTCACGAAAAGTTACCGTTAGGTTTTTGTTCCAAGTAACCGTCCCTTTCATCGCTTCTTCAGTGAGCGTTTTAATTAGCTCTTCAGCACGAGAGGCTTCTGTCTGCTTAGTTGCACCAATAGCTTGATCTAAAAATGAAGTTGTTTGTTCATTAACAGTTGGATCTAACTGCTTTTCAGCTTCAGTCGTCATTATTCCGCTCCTTCAGTACTGTCTGACTTCGCTTTCTTGCCAAGATCTAACTCGCCCGCAAGTTTTGCCAGATTGTCTGTGTTGTTCAAAACATCCTCTAAGATGTTTTCAAGCTCTTCAGAACGGTCAACTTTTGTCATCAAATCACGCAGTTTATTACGCGTTTCCATCAGTTGGCGCAGTGGATCAACTTGATTTACGATCGCAGCGGGCTCAAAGTCTTGCATTGATTTAAAGTTCAAATCCACCTCAAACTGTGAATCGTCGTTCGCAAGCTTGTTCGCAACTTTGAACTTAACCGATGGGTTCATCTTTTTGAGCACATCATCGAAGTTGTCTCGATCGATCTGAATAAAACGGCGGTCTTTCAATGGCTTCAACGCTTCAGTGTTTTGACCAGCGAAGTCACCCATTACACCTACAACAAAAGGTAGCTCTTTCTTAAGAGTTGTACCTTCAGTTTCAACATCATAGGTAATGTGGACACGAGGCTTCCGTACTCGTGACAGTTTCGAGTGGATACTCGTCATACCATTCTCCCTTTATTAATTTTCATTTTGTTCTGCTATGCCAACCAAACGGAAGTAGCTTTTCTTTGCATCTCCGTCGGAGATAAGTTCCGCCAGTAACTCCGGCAGAGGCATTCCACACCAACGAATGATCTGTTCGATGGAGTAAGAAACTGGTGAGTGAGGCTCACTCTCTCTGAAGAAATCAGCCACTTGCTGCAATTGTCTAATCGCCTGCTCTCGTGATTTCATGTTTGTCGCTAATAGTGCATCAGAACTTTGTGAACTCACTTGTTGTTCCGAAGAAGAAGATTCATCCACCTCCTCCAGTTCTTCAAACACAGCTTGTGGTTGATTAAAACGCTCTCCAAGGAGATGCTTTAATGCCGAGTGTATTGATTCAAGCCTTTTTGATATATAAGAGCTAGGAGTGACATCACCTACCGCTTCATCTAATCGCTGACTGAATTCATTAAATGACTCTGTGGCGAACTCCAGATCAGCGATTAGCTCACGATAAAAGGCATCAGAGGTAGATTTAACTGTAGTTGTAATATCAGATAGCTCTGTAGCGCCAAGATCGACTCGATTTCGGCGCTTATCTTCATCTAAACGCTCCAACTCAATAGCTTGCTGATATTCCCAGTAGGCATACGCTTGCTCAACGCCTACGTCAGTAAGCGGGATACAAGCAATAGGGAAAATAAGTGTTCCTTCGCTATCGATACCATTGAGGCCAGTAATCGCCGATATTCTTGTTTCAATGCCATCCTCATCAGGCATTGGATAGAGATCATCCCAAAACTTCTCGATGAACTCGGTTGCGAGTTTGTACCCAACGCCCATACCACGAAAACCATGCAATCGAGTTAGGGCTTCTATAAGCCAAGCAACAAATTCCAAATCTTTAGACTGATTCGTAAGTATCTCTGGTACTTCCTCAATAAATACACGCCATAAGTTACTGTGGGTATAAATGCTTTCTTCTTCTATAAGCGCATTGCGCTCTGCATTTCGCGCAGCCATACGCTGATCTTTTAATCGGTAATAAGCGGACTGTGGCGAGACATCTTCTCTAGGATCAACACCTGTGGGATTCTCTTGAGATATAGGAGCCAACGCTTGTTCATACCAATCGAACATCTCACTATTCATAAGACCTCCCTCTAAGAAAAACGGGGATCGTCGCGTCTTCTCTCGTTACTGCTTCAAATTCCGTCTGCGCTTGGCGAACTTTGACTAACGCACAAGTAACGTTATCACTTGCACCTCTCACTAACGCCGAATGCATGAGTGCTAATCCTGCTTGATTTACTGAGTCCGCATACAATGTCCGGTGAATTTCATCACTCGTTAATTCTTTAGAAAGCCCATCACTACACAGAAGAAATTGATCTCCATCAGCCAACTGCCCTGAAACTTGATCAATAGTGATACTCTCATCTACCCCAACAGCTCTGGTAATAACATTTGCGAGAGGATGTGACTCAGCATCTTCAAATGCCAATAACCCTTGATCGACTAAATCCATAACTTGACTATGATCGCGTGTTTTTTGAGAAAAATGACCATTTCTAAGCTGGTAAATTCGGCTATCACCGACCCAAAGACAGTGGTAATACCCGTCCTGGATAAACAACAAAACGAGAGTTGTTCCCATCGTTTTACCGTCTAAGTGATTTTGTGCGTATTGATAAATTTCTAAATTCGCGGCTTGAACCACACTCCGGATATCATCGATATTGGTATTTGGGACATCCTGCATATGGCGCGCGATTCTATCCACTAGCATCTGGCTTGCTATGTCGCCAGCACTATGCCCACCCATTCCATCGGCTACAACCCAAATATGCTGCTCTGTCATATCTAAAAGAGCATCCTCGTTATAAGGGCGTACTTTTCCTGCGTGCGATTTAGCAAAGGTAAAATAGTTCCAATTCATTCTTCTATCCTACCAATTCCACTTTTTCCAACCGCCATCAAGCATGGCAGAAAATTGACCAATAGAAGGGAAACCGCTGGTCATAAACATACATGGTTCAACTAGAGTCGAGCCTTCAGTCCACCAAAAGCATGGCTTACTCAATTTTTCTTTAATGAGGTAATTCAAAAGTGCGCTTTGATCTGCTCCACCTTGATCATGAAAAATCGTAGATATTTGGCTTTGATAAAGAAACTTAAGAGGCCGCACTTCACTTTTTACATTCGCCACTAAATCGTTTTTTTCTTGCATGCTCTTATGCCAAACATCAAATACAAAGTCGTCCTCAAGTACTGCTAGGGCAAGAGATGCACTGTCCTCGGTCCAAGCTTTGTCCCCCCAATATTGCGCAGCTTCACCTTTTACGGCACGAGCTATAGTAAAGAAAAAGTATCTACCGCATGCATCTACACTAGGAATCATACTACCAATGTATGTCGAGTCTTCTAAGTAACTAACATCCAGAGCAAAGTGCCACACAGGCGCGGTTAAAAAGTGCTCATTCCAACTTTCACCCAATTGTTCTCTGCTGACTGCAATAACAGCCTGCTGCCAGTCATGCCAGCGCTCTGAAAAATCTTGTGATAAGCCATCTTTCACAAAGTCTCCTTTTGCAGGCATTTTACCGATATAACCCCAGGCTGATGTTACAAGGTTCGTGGACATCTGAACCTCTCCATTTCATTTGACCAAAACGGATTAATAGCACTAGACGGAATAAGCTCTAGTTGCACCTTATTTCCCTTTAAATCAATCATAACTATGTTGTCTTTACGTGATTCTGGTCTTGCTTTAAGTGATTGATCTAACAGTTTGAATATGCCCCACTCACCTTCATAAGTATGGGCAATCTCACGTTTAGATTCTGGTGGTGTGAACACTATTCGAGTCTGATCTTGACCCGCAGGCCAGCTCAAGGATTTAGCTCGTGCTGGTCCATGCTTATAAACCAAATCTTGCTTACCTAACTCTAGAACAAACCGAGTAATGTGCTGATCCAGATACACTGGTTTCATACCGAACTCTACGCGCAATGAATTATCAGATTCAAAGAAAGACTGCCTGATACGCTTCGCTCTTTGAAAGACCATCAGCGTTTCTGGACGAACTCCAATTTCCTTTTCTAATCGCCAACGACTTTTCGAAGTATCGACAAACGGTTCAAGATACTCTTGGAAGAATGAGTCAAGCGTACCTCCATAACCAAAGAAACGTTTGAAGTCCTTCAGCCTTACTTCTCTGCTTGCATTTGGCTCGAATGGGTATCTACCCGCAATAGTCCGCTGATAAGGGCGCACCACTTGCGTAACCCAAAGCTGATTTAGATGATCTTTCGACCCGCTCTCCGCAAACTTAACTGACTCTTGAGAAAGTTCACCTAGCCATTGATTAAATGGCCTAGGCAAAAGTTCTTTAGCGCGAGCAAAGGAAGCAGCCACATCTTGTGTAACGGTCCCATCTAAAATACTTTTGTAAGCAATTTTCTGATTATTACCTGAGCTTGATAAATCGCTTAAATACGAGCGCAAGTTAACCATAGCTTGTTGAATATCATCAAAGTCTTGTTCGCCGAGACGTAAGATCTCCGAAAAATGAGATTCGACTTCTTTACCTGGCAGTGCAACATTGAAACCATTTTCTTCAGGCAAGTACATGTCTAGTCTATCTGCCGTATTCGAAAATTTAACTTTGGCAACCTTACCAGCGACTTCAGAAGTGGCCTTCTGATTTTCTGACAATGATACTTTCGACAAACCAACTTCTTTTTGGATTGCCCTCAACAACGATTCGATTGGTCTTTCAACTCCAGATAGAACTCTAGCTTGTTCTGTTGCAAGCTCTAGGCTCGGAGCCTGCTTAAGTTGAATATCTTCGATCAGAGTTTTCCATTCATTCACATAATCTTGATAGTATCGAGATTGGACTCCTTGAATAGCGCTATCTTGATCAATTTCATGAGCCTTAAGATCGTCACCATAAACCCAGTTCTCTTCCATTAGGCTTTTTACTGTACGGTTGATCTGAATCTGAAAAATGCTATGAAAGCCATTGTACGTATAAAAGCCCGAAATGCCTTGTGATAACGGCTTTCCACTCGCTCGTTCAAACTGCTCAAGCCCTTTAGGCCCCAAGACATCAGTCAAACGAAATGAAGGAACATGACTCTTCGAAAATTGTATCTTCATTCGCTGATAAGCACGTTCTGGTAGAGACATTTGTGTCAAAACCTCGCGAGCATTAGTCACGGCAGCAGTATTATAAGAAAAGCCTTGTCCATTATTCTCTAATAAATTTTGAGTGTGCTGTAACAGACCTTTTCTTAAGTCTAGATTTAGTTCACCCGGATATTGACGTTCAAAATAGAAGTTAAACCAAGCCAACACTTCATCTTGTTGGTATTTGTCTGGATTAAATAACATCAAATAAGTTTTCAACGTTTCATACAAATACTCTCGATGCTGTTGATTACTTTCCATTTCCGTCACCAAGCTATCAAGAAGCAAGGGAGCGTAATATTGGGTCAACGCATCAGAATATGCATTGTTCGCCGCCTGTGAGACTTTATCTCCTTGATAGAGACCAAACCTTTTTACGGAATCAGCATCGCCGTAGTTGCTTTGCTTTCCTAGAGGAAGCGTCATCAATCGGTCTAATGTCTCTACGGCTGAGATAATATCCGCCTCAAAATCTAGGCTCTCAGCACCAATCATTGCTTCAATATGGCCGGCTTGCTCATTGGTATCGACAATCAACTGAGAATTCCACTTGTAGCTCATAAGCCAAAGTGCAGACGCACCTAGCAGTAGAGAAGCACAGCCAATGTAAACACCTCGGCGCATCCACCCTGACTGCTTTTGATAGTGACGATTAACCGTTCCTAACAGTTGTTCCTTGAAAATAACCTTATCAAACAAGTTCTTCACGAAATAACTATGAGATCCTGTTGGGCTTTTTGCTAGAGCGAGGCGATTTAGTCCAAGTCCATTGGTCGATTCATTCATTAACTTATCGACTGGTAAGCCTTCTTGGACCGAGCTCAACATAAACACACCACGAATCAAGGCTGGCTCTTCAAAACTATTTTGTGCAAATATTTCCGCTAAAAATTCATCAAGGTTAGCTTGCAATACCCTTAGCTGTTTAGGAAATTCAAAAATAAGTGCTCGCTTCTCTAAATCATCTTCAGTTTCAAGGATTCTCAGCATTCGCGCATCAAGGCGCTCCAACATGCCATGAAATTCTTTATTGAATAAAGAAATAACCCCTCTTTCATCAGCCACTTCACGCGGAAACATGAAACCGAACAATTCCTCACGATCTTCCTTACTTAGATCAGAGAAGAACTCATTGAAACCCGCAACTAAATCCATTTTGGTCAGTAGTACGTAAATAGGAAATTGCATCCCTAACTGATTCTTCAGTTCTTGAAGGCGCGACTTGATAGCTCGGGCATGAAGGCTTCGCTCGGTTCTTGTCTGCGACATCACACTGGCTAAACTGATCGTGACAATTGCACCATTAATTGGCCTTTGCGTTCTATATTTTTTCAACAACCCTAAGAAGCCGTGCCATGCTTTAGAGTCGACCTTTTCTTGACTGTCTTGTGTCGTGTATCGACCGGCCGTATCAATCAGAACTGCTTTATTTGCAAACCACCAATCACAATGACGAGTTCCACCGACACCAGCAATAGAGTCAGAACCAAGGCTATCCGCTAACGGAAACTCCAGCCCTGACTGCTTTAACACTGTTGTTTTCCCTGTCCCTGGAGGGCCGATCAACACATACCAAGGCAAGTCATATAAGCTTCGCTTTCCTTTATGTGTTTTCGTTACTACTTTGACAGCTTGCTCAATACGCTCGCGCATTAAGTCAATTTCACTCGCCGCTTCTTTATCTGACTGACTATCAACCTCAAGTAACGTTTGAATACTTTCGTCTTCTTTAACTTTTTGCTTGTGCTGCTTAGTCACGTTGAATAAAGCCCACACAAACACCAGCACCAAAATCGTGACGAGTCGTTGGAAGTCGCTCTTTAGCGGCTCATATCCCGCTATCGTGATAAGTGGACCAACAACCCAAATAAAAATTGAACAAGCAGCGACACCAATAAGACCGAGAAACCACCTTTGAGTAAATATTCTGCCAATTTCTTTAATACGCATCTCTATCTACCTGTTATTAATTCGCGACAAGGAGGTCGATTTCAATTCGACGGTTAATAGCTCGGTTTTCGTCACTATTGTTTTCAACCAATGGTCTTGCATCACCCAGCCCTTCTGGTATGACTCGACCTTCTAGTGCGCTATTCGAGATAAGTTGTTCAGACATAGCAGTAGCTCGAGCTAATGATAGATGCCAGTTCGAAGGATATTTACTCGTGAAAATTGGCCTATCATCGGTATGACCTGTCACAATGATCTTGCCTTGGGTCGACTCCAACGTTCTAGCGAGTTTAGAAATTACGGGTTGGATATACGCAACAACATCAGCACTACCTGATTCAAATAGATCTTGCGACTTTAACGAAATTCTTACCCTGTCTTGCAACGGCTCGACGTTAATTAGCCCCTTCCCGATCTCGGTTGCCAGATACATAGAGATCCTTTCTGAAATTGGCGCTGATTTTGATTCTGACGTTGTATCTTGGTTAAGCTGTTGCGGTTGAACCAAATTGACTAATTGAGAAAAGGTGCGGTTGGAAGCCTTGTTTAGCTCATAGCTAAAATACATAAATATACAAACCAATAATGCAGCCGTTACGGAGCACACAACCCAGAGAGGAGCTCTGTCGGAAGCCTTAGAGCCATTCAAAATGTGTTGTTCGATACTATTGCTTAGCTCTTGAGGTATCCCTCTTCCGTAAGACTTAAGAATAGCGATAATCTGCCTTCTCAGTTTTCGGTGAGACTCCAGTCCGTTTTTTTCCAAACGATATTGGCCGAGAAACCCAAGCGATAAGCACACGTACATCAATTCAAGCAAATCTAAATTTGTATCTGGTTGCGCCATGCACTTATCAAGGTACTTAAAGAACGCTTCCCCACCCTGGCTGCTGGCATAGAAAGAACTAAGCAATGAGTCATGGCTCCAAAATGAATGCCCCCCCCAATTAGTATTGAGCACCGCTTCATCTAACGAGCAACACAAACAGTAACGAGCCGTATCAATAGTGTCCAAATCAACGTCGTGGTGGCGTAGTCGGTTCTCATAATCTCTAAGTTTTTGTGCCAACGTCTCTTTTAGAAACAACGGGTCAGAATGAGTCGCTGTCGCTCGAATTTGACCAATAATGGATAAAAGACCATTCGCTTCTGCCAATAAAGGGTTGTTCCCATAAGCAACCACTGAATCGTTATTCACCAATTCAGGACTTTTTGAGATAACTACCGTATTATCTGCTGACTTTTCTGATTGTGGTTTCGGTGCGGGCGCTCTTCCACCCGGTGTTGGTTTTACGATCGTTTGTTCCATACTGAGCACACCTATTGACTAATACTCCACAGCTCAAGGTCAGCATTCGGAAAATGCCCCGATAAATGCAGCGCAATACCACCACTGTCTTTCAGCCTCATCCAAAACGGGCCTTTCTTGACTACTTCGAAGTAGACATAACCCGTTTGGTAAGGGATCTGCCTCGGTACTACACTCAATGGCGCTACGTTTATGCCATTAATCTGATTGTTGATCAGATCACGAATCTGCTCCGCTGGTCCAAACTTGAGCTGCGCCGGGACTAAACGTCTGATTTCATCTGTTGTCGTATCAGCTTTGACCGCAAGCACAAACTGGCATGATTCAAGTAAACGCTTATCTGGAAGTGGCGTCACTTGAATTCCATATTGTCGTGGCTCCAAAGGAAGTTTGCTTGCAGTTTGATCAAGGACAACGCTCAGATATTGACTCAGAACTTGATTCAATTCGCTATAAACACTTGATACATCTAAGTGATCGTATGCAAGTAAGCTTGGCATCCTCTTGGTTTTGTCAGAAAACGTAGCTAATTCACCAATATAACCTTTCAGGGTCGTCGCTAATTCCAATGGATGTAGCCTGTCTAGGTCACTAAAGTGCTTTAACATCGCCTCATACCTGTTCAACATTTGTAGCATGATGAAATCAACAGCAGATGCAGATGCGGCTTTGCCCTTAATCAATCGCTGCGCAATAACGTCGGCACGCATCTTTGTCATCGCAATAACGTTACGCAAGTAAGCCGACATAACTTTGTCGTTAAGTAAATTGATAAGCGGTGGAACATACGAATCGTCTAGTATTACTTCGCCTTCTGCCGTTACCTCTTTTATTTTCAATATCGGTAACTCAACATAACCCGCTAATTTGTCATTGCTGGCTTTCAGTTCCAGGTTTAGGGCTGCGACTTGAATCGTTTCTTCATCCTGCCCTGTGAGATTATCTATAACGTCAACGTCTTTAAGTACATAACGAGAAACGATCGCCTCACTTACATCAGAAACATTTTTACCTTTGACATTTGAAAGGGGAAGAGTGATTTTTACTAACGTATTTTCTACGTCTTTATCAATAAATAAAGGCACAACCGAATCGCTGGCTGTTAAGGTATTAACCAGAGTCATATCTGGCAAAACTGCCTCAAAGTGATCTAATTCAATCAGACCATCTTTTAATGCATGTTCTTTTACTCGACATTTCCAAACCCCCCAATTATAAGCCCCACCAAACTGATGTAAGCCTTTGAATTCTTGAGAGGTTGCGCGTTCATGTTGTTGAAAGTGCTGGGGACGTAAAAACATCCCTTCGCACCAAGCCGTCTTGGAGTATTGCGTCATTTATAATTAGCCAACTAAACGTTATTTTACGACCAAAGACAGATCTTCTAACAGAATTTGATAGGTGTTGTAACCGGTCTTATCCACTTCAATGACTTGTCGCCAATTTGAATTTTCAATATCTCGAAACGCTGCGACAATGCCTAAGTATTCAGTCTTTGGAGACATACTTGCCTGATATGTTTCTTTCTGACCTGGAGTTAATGATATTTCATATTTATTCACTAAATCAGGGCCTAAGACTTTTTCACTTTCTTCATAAATTGAAAAAAAATCCTGACTTTCAAAAAGGGTATTTGATGTTAATTCAAAAACATACACGACTACAGGGGATGGCCTACCATTGGAGTCAGGGTTAATATTGTGATTTGCTGTTATTTCTAAATCTGAATATGGATCAACAACTAAATTGGCTGCTGAGCATCCAAATAAAACCATTGAAATTAATAACAAAATGTACTGATAAACTCTTTTCATCACCCTATTTCCTAGCTTTTATTTTTTAATGCTAACTCATAGTGTTTAGCGAAATCTTCTAAATAAAATGGAGATTCTTTATTGACAATGTCATCGGATAGCTTTTCATGAATATCCTCAAACCGCTTCCAACTTTGAGCATATTTCCTTGCTGGAATAACCTTATTAATAACCGTGTCTTTAGCTAAAGCTTCTGAGTATATCGACGTAGGCTCAACAAGCGACATAACACTTGAAACCGTACCCTCAACACCTTTCATTAACGCTTGTTCATGACTTTCTATATCACTAAACGCTTCTTTAATGGCTGCACTTGGCAGGGCAAGATCATGAAAATCCTTTATGGCATAAGGGGTGACGTGAAGTGATGTTTCCACTAATTTGTACATTTAAATCACAATAATTTCAATACATTCAAGATCGATTTGATGATCAG